>NZ_RCST01000002.1 GCF_013141865.1 Methylomonas sp. ZR1
CCAAAACGACGGCAAATTGATCGACTTGGATGCGCTGGTAGAAGGACTGAAATTAGGGTGACAAAATTTTCGGCGGTTCCGGCTTACAACCCCAACGTGGCAAAAATAAGTCCACCGCATACAAGGCGAGGAACATTGAACCGAGAGGAAAAATGATAGGCAAGTGTTCCATTCTCCTACTGAAGGCGGAAACAGCATCAATAATAAACATTACGTAAGTGAACCAGATTTCATAAAGACGATACATTTAAAACTCCAACACTAATTTGCAGATTTGAGCGCCCGGTAAACCGACGCACGGCTAATGCCAAGCTGTTTGGCAATTTTTGTTGCCCCTTGTTTTTGATTATGTAGCTCCAGAATCTTGTCGTTATCGACAGATTTTTTTCCCCCTCGATACGCCCCCCTGGCTTTGGCTGCTTCGATTCCTTCCCGCTGCCGCTCCTTCCTTAAATTAGTTTCAAATTCAGCGAACACACCAAGCATGTCGTAAAACGCCTTTCCGGCCGCCGAATCGGTATCGATAAGCTGTTCAGTTGCCCTTAACGATACCCCGCGTTTTTTGAGGTCTATAACGATGTCTTGTAGGTCTTTAATGCTGCGGGCTAGACGATCCACTCTTGTCACGACCAGCGTGTCGCCTGGTCGAAGGAAGTCGAGCAGGATTTTCAATTCATGCCGTCCGTGCCTGCTCGTACCTGAAGCTTTTTCAGCCCGAACAATATCGCAACCAGCTTGCCTTAAAGCTTGCTCTTGTAAGGTGTAATCTTGATCTGCGCTGGATACCCGCGCGTAACCGTAAAGTGCCATATGAGTATGAAAAATGTTTCAACAGGGTTTAGACATCTTCAGAATATCAGTTTGTCTCAAGACAAACAACCCTGATGAAACAAAAAACTGTCTCAAATAAATTGAGTCAACAAGGTATACCCTAGAAATGCACGTTAGCGCCTATCATGATTCCTACAGCACCGTCGAATCTGCTAAGCACACCCTATGCCCGAACATGTCTTTATGAAACGTCACCGATTCAACCCCTAGACGGCTGATGTAAACCCGCATCTTATTCATGTAATAAGTCGAATCAACGTGCTTGTCGCAGTGCTCACAAGGCCCGTATCTGTCCGAGCTGCCGTTTAACCTTTTCATCCTATAAATGTATTTATGCATTTGCGAATCCTTAAAATTGTCCTTTTCGGGACGCCCGGCTTGAAAAATGATTTTCGCGCCTGCGAAAATCAATACCTGTGATTTATGCACATCTGAAGCGTGGGGGGTCATTCAATCGCCCCCCCGAAAAAGCGAAGTTGTGTGTAAATCATCAGGTATATGGCGACAGCACAGCCGGGGATAAGCCCAGCGGCTAAGGGGTTGTGCCGACGCAATAGCAAAGGCACATCGCCCTTATTGAGCGTTTCGCCGCAAGGCCAACCTGGTAAGGTTGGCCTTGCGGCGATTTCTACTAAATATAAAGCAAGGAAGGGCGTAGCCCTTCCTTGCTTACGTTGTTAAGATTGACTAGCAACGTTCGCCGGGTGTGCGGCAATTAACAACCATAAAACAGACTCAGCAAGCGCGTTGATAACGTTGCCGCTTGCGGCGGCGTTGTCTGGGTTTAATGCGTCGCTTTGCCGCTTGATTTCATCAAGCAAATGCATTTTCAAAAAAATCAACATTTGTTTGTTCATAACCCCACGTTGCAAAGACAATCTCACCAACCGCCAAGCCGTGGCCAGTTTGGCGATTTGAGCGTTTCAATTCCTCGAACGCTGTTTGCTGCTCGATGTAATTGGATAAATGTCTATCGCGTCGATCTGGCGAAGAGAACGACAAAAAACGCGCGGGCTTGCCTTGTCTCCCCTTATAGGCAACATAGGCCGGCCCGCTCTTACCCTCAAAACAGTAGGCAATAACGACGGCGGCGGGAAAATCGCGGGTTTCTGCGTTGGCTGAAATATAGCGGCTCATAATGGTTTCTCCGATCTATTAGAAAGGTGCCCAGTAATGGGCACCATGTTTGCAAGGCTTCCAGCTTTTAAGCGGCTTTGAGTTTTTTCATTTCTTCGGCCAGCGTCCAAAGTGCCTTATTCAATCTAACGTTTTCGGTCACGCTCTTAACTTCCCTTGCCCGTTGTGAGTTTCTGGTATTGAGGTTCTGCACACTAACCCCGCCTTTCAAAACCTTTTCTTGCAACACATTAAACGTTGTCCAAAGGTCGGCGGATTGGTCAGCAGTCCGGCGCGGCCTTAATAGTTCAGCATTGTTAACGCTGACCTCTTCACCGTCCCAACGTAAACCCTTTGCCGCTTCCGCAAAAATCCCTTGTTCGGCTCTGGTCAACATGAGGCCGCGCATTGCGTCCATGTGTTCAATGGCCTTGGGGGTTTCTGTCACGATTCGATAAGTCCCCTCGATGACGTTATCAACCACGTTGCCGCTGTGGCGTACCCGTACACAATCGATTTGCCCATCGCTAACAATCATCCCATTTGAGCAAACCAAACGATAAAGCCCGGCGCTTAATTGATAGCTGCTGGTTCCATCGTGCGAATTGACTAGAACGATCTCGGGTTTAACCTCGCCGACGCTAGAAAAACCGTCGTGCTGGCGAAAGCGGATCAGGTGTTTTGCAAAGCCCTTTTTATCTTCGCTACGTGTGCGAGACTCGGAAGCGAACACCGGCAAAAATCCCTCTTTACGCAAGGCATCAACAATATTGATGGTCGGTATAAATTTATAGGTTTCAGCGCGTGAACCGTGCTTAGCTTCAGCGAAAACGGATGGAGCCAAACGGCGCAAAGCGTCATTTTCCAGCGGGCCTTGGTTCATGGTGTTATAGAAGCGATTGTTAAACATGGTGACTACCTCACTCAAAATGGCCTTGGCGGAATTGCCCGGCCTGATTGTTATAATACGCCCCAATGGGGCGTATGTCAAACACTTTTTAACGCCTAAATTCAAATAAATTATTGATCCGTAAAGCAATGTTGGTATGGTTTGTGCAATCGGGATTAAGGGTTCAGGGAAGCGGGGAATCAAAATAAAGCGCGGCATCGCCGCACCTTATCTAATCTTAACGGGGCATACTCCAGCGGTTGGAGTGAATCGGTCTTAATGGGACGAGGGCTTGCGGTGCGTACCGGTTGACAGGGAGGCCGGCGCGGTCAAGGGGTCGTGGAATAAAAAGAGAGCGAAGCGAACGGCTTTATGCCGCGAAAGCCCCTTGACCGAATAAGCCGGGCTTTCTGTCAATATCGGCGCACAGTAAGCAAGCCTCTCCCATTAAGACATCTGAAGGACGATGTGAGCAACGGAAGTTCTTGCAGTGGTGACAAACAGATCAGGCTAGGCGCAAGGATTTGTCGCCACGCACTTTACTCGGTAAAATTTGGTGTCAAAGACAGACTGGCGCCAGGCTTATATTGTCACCAACCGCCGCAGGAGGGGTAGGGGATAAGCCCAGCGGCAAAGGGGTGTTGAGCCTGATAAGGCGAAACGTCCCTTTTTGAGCGCGGCAAGGCGGCCTGATGGTTGTAATCGTTAGCTTACAAGTCGTAACGCGACCGAGCGAAAAGCGAGCCAAGAAGGGCGTCCGGTTTTCGCGATAGCGAAAATGCCCCAAGGAATCAAAAAAAGGCCGTTGATGAGGACGATTTACCCACAGATTTCGCTTTTTCGGGGGCAGATTGAAGGCCCCCACGCTCAATATGTGGATAAATCTTGTTGTTTTGATTTTAAAACCATGGCGACCTTTTAAGGTAATGAGATTTGTTTAGAGTTAAAGATGTCCTGTAATATTGTAAATCAAGGCTTACAAAAAACACTGAATAAAAAGCAAAAATAACAATTAACAACTACCAAATTATAGTATTTTGGCAGTAAAATAGGGTATTCTATGGCACCACAAAAAGACAGGACACATATGAACTTACTGCCTTGCAGTCTCGCCAGTAGTATTTTGGAAGGCGATTTAGAACTAGCCGCGCAACAACAAACCCTCGACAAATTGATCGTTATGGAAACGCCAGAAGGGTTTTATGTCATCGCAAGATTTTTGTGGGCGAAAGGTAAAGACTGGTATTTGACAACCCGGCGGAATCGAACAGAACCCAGACTCTATAAGGATTTGATACGTTTAAATAAAAATATGAAAGAAATATTTCCAACGATAGGTTTTGAGCTGCTTAGAAATCAACACATGCCGCCGGCAGAAGTCGAAGAACCCGTACAGACTCTTACGGCCAATCCAGGGAAAGCTAAAAAACCAACTAAGCGCACCCCTAAAAATAAAAACCAATAAATAATATCGGCGTATACCAAATTATGGTATATTGGCAACACCTAAACAGTGTTGATTACGGAGAACTACCGATGTTTGACCTCCTGGCGTTAGCGCAAGAATGCGCCCCTACCGTAGCCCCTCAGACAATGGCGGCAATCGTCAATGTAGAGTCCGGCAAAAATCCTTATGCAATTGGCGTCGTCGGCGGGCGGCTTGAACGCCAGCCGACAAATCAACTAGAAGCCGTGGCAACCGCTAAGGCCTTGGCCGAAAACGGTTGGAATTTCTCAGTAGGTGTTGCACAGGTCAACCGCTACAATTTACCCAAATACGCCGTCAGTCTGGAGCAGGCATTTGATGCCTGCACGAATATTCGGGTTGGCTCAAAAATCCTGGAAGATTGCTATGTACGCGCAGCGAAAACCACACCGGACACGCAAGTCGCCTTACAAGCCGCGTTTTCCTGCTATTACTCCGGCAACTTTACGCGCGGCTTTCAACCCGACGTAGCCGGTAAGCCTAGCTATGTAGAGAAAGTCTTAGCCAACGCCGACATAGCAACGCAAGCCATTCCGGTTGTCCCGAACATCCAATCAAACGGCCCAAAACCCAAGGCTGATCGAGCGGCACCGTCTGATAATGCACCGGTATTACTGCGGCGCAGTAATGACGCGGTGCAACTGAAAGCAATGGAGACAAACCCGCGCTCCGGACAAGAAAAACCAGTCACCAATCACACGGGGAAGTTAATAGACAATGCCCCCGTCGATATAGAGACGGACCTACGGCGTAGCTCCGCTATCGTGTTTTAGGGGGCAGCATGAAACTTATGGTTGTTGAAAGTCCGAACAAGATCAAAAAGCTTGAATCCATTCTCGGGAGTGAATGGAAAGTAGTCGCAAGCGTCGGCCACATACGCGATTTGCCTCGCAAAGAACTAGGCATTGAACAGCCCGGTTTTACGCTTAACTACGAATACATTCCAGCGGCATCCGCTAACGGCCGCACGTTTCCCAGTGGTGAAGAGCGCGTTGACCGCATCCGCAAGGAGGCGGGCAAAGCCGAAATGATCTACCTGGCCAGCGATCCGGATCGCGAAGGCGAAGCCATCGCCTGGCACCTTAAAGAAACGCTCGATTTGGATGAAACGGATTATATGCGCGTGACTTTCGACGCTATTACGGATGACGTAATCCGCGATGCCCTGAAAAAAGCCAGAAAAATCGATTACAACCTGGTACATGCGCAAGAAGCGCGTCGCGCTCTTGATCGCATGTACGGTTATTTGGTGTCGCCTCTGCTTTCCAACGCGCTAGGCATGTCGCTCTCGGCCGGGCGGGTGCAAAGCCCCGCCGTCCGCCTGGTTGTCGATCAAAATCGGCGGATCAAGGCCTTCAGGAAGACGACGCACTTTGGGGCCGTCGTTTTCTTTGATGGCGATACATGGCAAGCAGAATGGAACACCAAGCCGTTTGTTAGTGAAGACAAGCCCTATATTCTTGATGAAGCCCTGGCAACGCGTGTAGCGGCTTGCCGCCAATTCAAAGTAACAGAGTCGGATAGCGGGCCGGCGAAGCAATCGCCGCCGTCGCCGTTCTCAACCTCGCTGCTGCTGCAAGCAGCAAGCGTAAGTTTAAAACTCGATCCGGAAGTAACCGCAAAGCTTGCGCAAAAACTTTTTGAGCAAGGAGCGATTACCTACATCCGAACGGACAGCGTAAATTTTAGCGATGAAGCGATTGCGGAAATTCGCGGCTTTGCCGAAGGCAAAGGTTGGCCGCTACCCAGTAAACCCCGTAAATTCAAAGCAAAGGGCGACGCGCAAGAGGCGCACGAAGCGATTCGACCGACTCATATCGATGTTGAGCAGGCAGGCGAAGACGACCAACAAAAGGCGTTATACCGGCTCATCTGGCAACGTTCCGTTGCCTCTCAATTGGCCGATGCAAAATACAAGGTAAATACCGTCACGCTCGAAACCACGGATAGCGAACAAGTGTTCGAGTTCAAGGCCAAAGGCCGCGTACTCGTAGAACAAGGGTGGCGAATCCTGACCGCGAAAGACGCGGTGAAGGATGAAGACGAAGGGGAGGGCGACGACGCCAGCGGCGGCAAAGTCCCGTTGCTCGATGTCGGATCGGCCAAGTCGGCTGAATCCGGCAAGTTGCTCCGGAAGGAAACAAAGCCACCATCGCGCTTCACTAAAGCCAGCTTGATTGCCAAGCTCGAAGCCGAAGGCATCGGGCGGCCGTCCACCTATCCCGCAATCATGCAGAACATCATGGGCAAGGGCTACCTTGTTGAAGAGAAGCGGTTTTTAGAGCCTACGGAAACGGGAGTCTTATTAGTCGATCAGTTAGTAAAAGCCGAGTTCGCGTTCATTGAATTACCATTTACGCGCGGACTTGAGGAAGAGTTAGACGGCATTGCCGAAGGCAATAGCGGCTACATCGATGTAGTCGCCCCAGCCTTCGAACAGCTCCAGACCGACATTAACGCCGTGGAAAGTAGTGGAACCATAAAGCCGCGTTTCCCTTGCCCAAAGTGTGACGGCGGCCTACGCCGCTATTCACCGGCCGGGAAATCGCCTTTCTGGGGTTGTACGAACACCGAATGCAAGACATTCATGGACGACGCCGACAATAAACCCATTGAGCGCAAAACATACACTTGTGCGGTGTGTGAAACCGGGACAATGCGCCGCTTTAAACGCAAGACCGGCAACGGTTACTTGTGGGCCTGCTCAAACGATGAATGTAAGCACTTCATGGACGACAAGGATGGTAAGCCCGTCGAAACCGTTGTTCATACCTGCCCAACATGCAAGACGGCACCGCTACGGCGCTACCGGAAAAAAGACAAGGAAACGGGCAAGCCCAAAGGTGGCTTTGGCTGGTTTTGTACGAATACCGATTGTAAAACGTTCCTCGATGATGCGAAAGGTAAGCCGCTTGTGCTCAAAACCTCGCCCTGCCCTGATTGCGGGCGAATAATGTACCGCCGCAAAGGCCAGTACGGCTACTGGTGGGGGTGTAGCGGATACAAGGATGGCTGTAAAACCGTTATGGACGATAAGGACGGCAAGCCCGTAAAACGTCCGCCAAAAATAACCAAAAAACTATAAAAAATACTACCAAATTACTATAATTTGGTTTATGCTAACAAGTAACAACAACCATTCATCTTATGGGGGTAATTAGATAAAACAATGCCCGTCACACACCACTAAATCCGGCGACAAGCCGGGGAATCACCAAGCAATCTTTTTTATAAAAAACTGGAGTACGACATGACAAAGAAGCTAGATCGAGTAACCGTATTAGGATTTTTCGCCCTGCTGGCCCTGATGGCGGTTGAGCCTGCATTCGCGGCGGGCGGTTTGGACAAAGTGAATACGTTTGTCCAAAACGTGTTAGCCGTGCTGCAAGGCATCGCTATTGCCGTTGTTACCTGCGCCATTATGTGGGCAGGCTACAAGTTTTTGTTCAAACACGCGGACATCGCCGAAGTGGGCAAAATTTTGGGCGGTGGTCTACTGGTCGGCGGTGCCGCCGAGTTAGCCGCGTATCTTTTGGGCTAGTATGAATCCGCGGCAACGTAAAGGAGTTAACAATGAACCAAATGGAAGACAATGATCCACGCGACCCGCTGTTTAAGGGATGTACTAGGCCGGCAATGGTGCTGGGTGTACCGCTGGTGCCGCTTACCATCGTGACCGGAACGGTCGTACTCATATCGATCTGGACATCCCTACTCGTCTCGTTGCTGCTAATTCCGCTTATTGTGGTGATGCAGCTCATCACCAAGCACGACGACCAGCAGTTTCGATTGTTGGGGCTAAGAATCATGTTTAGGGGCGTTAATCGCCCATTGCTGAATCGGTTGTTTCATTGCAATCGAAATGGCGAATTCTGGAAGGCATCAGCCTACAGTCCTATCCCCTTCAAACAACGCATCAAGTGAGGCGATATGTCAGCGCAACCCAAATATTTTCATCAAACCAACAATGAGAGGGCTGTAGCGCCGTTTTTGCCATACAGTAGCCATGTATCAGCAAACACCATCGTGACTAAAGATGGCGATTATATGCGTATCTGGAAATTGGCCGGCATCAGTTTTGAGACGGCCGACGCCGATGAAATCCTATTACGCAAAGAACAATTGAATACGCTGTACCGTTCAATTGGTTCTAGTAATGTTGCCTTGTGGTCACATTGCGTCCACCGGCAAACATCGGATCGACTGAAATCCTCATTTGATAACGAGTTTTGCCGTAACTTCGATGAAAAATATTACGATTCATTTGCTGGTTATCGAATGATGGCAAACGAACTGTATTTGACTGTGGTGTATCGGCCGAATCCCTCGCGAATGGATAAAGCGTTTGTGAAGGCAGGGCGACGCACACACTCTCAAATCATGGACGATCAACGGGCCGCTATCCGCAAACTAGACGACATCGCCTACCAAGTCGAATCGAGCTTGCGCCGTTATGGCCCAGATGAAAAACAAGGCGGCAGACCTGAAGAATTAACGACCTATGAAGAAAACGGCGTATTGTTTTCTCATGCCCTGTCGTTTTTGAATTTTCTGGTGTCTGGCGAGTGGCAAAAAGTACGTGTACCCAAAGCGCCGCTCAATGAATATCTCGGTACTGCTTGGATATTTGTCGGTACCGAAACGATAGAAATTCGCTCACCGACAAAAACACGTTTCGCTCAATGCATTGACTTCAAAGACTACACCGCACATACCGAGCCAGGCATTCTGAACGGGTTGATGTATGAAGATTATGAGTATGTCGTAACCCAGTCGTATAGCTTCATGGCGAAACGACAAGGTAAGGAATTCCTAGAGAAACAACTTGGACAGCTCCAGAACGCAGAAGACGGCAGCGCCACCCAGCTCGAACAAATGCGGCAAGCAATTGACCAGCTAATTCAAGGCGAGTTTGTCATGGGCGAATATCATTATTCGCTCATGATCTTTGGTGAATCCGTTGAAAAGGTTCGCCGAAACACAACATCGGCGATGACGATTATTCAGGATCGGGGGTTTCTGGCCGCCCTAGTGGCGACGGCAACGGATGCAGCATTTTACGCGCAATTGCCGTGCAATTGGAGCTATCGGCCACGTGTAGCAGGTCTAACGAGCAAGAATTTCGCCGGCTTATCCAGCTTTCACAATTTCCGCGCGGGTAAACGCGACGGAAACCCGTGGGGACAGGCCGTTATGATATGCAAAACGCCATCAGGACAACCGTTGTATCTCAATTTTCATTACTCAAAAGGCGATGAGGATTCTTACGATAAAAAGGTGCTTGGCAATACCCGCATCATCGGGCAGTCCGGTGCAGGTAAAACCGTTTTAATGAATGCACTGTTATTGCAATCACAGAAGTACAAATCCAAAGCGCCACTTGGTTTTACGTCGGTCTTTTTCGATAAAGACGAAGGCGCGAAGCTTTGTATCAAGGCTATCGGCGGCAAATACCTATCCATCAAAAACGGGTTGCCGACAGGCTTTAACCCGTTTCAAATGGAAAAGAGCGAAGCAAACATTCTGTTTTTGGAAAAACTCGTTCGTGTACTGGTATCGGGCGAAGGCCAGCGGGTTACGACATCAGACGAACTACGAATTAGCCAAGCTGTTCGCACCGTTATGAATATGCCTGTCGGGCTTCGCCGTTTATCAACAGTTATTCAAAACATGACTGAAGGAACTGATAAGGAAGACCGCGAGAACAGCATTGTAAAACGGCTTTCACGTTGGTGTTATGACGATGGCAACGGCCGACAAGGACCGTTCGCCTGGGTGTTAGATTGTCCGACCGATGAAATTGATTTCACCACGCATACGAATTACGGATTTGACGGCACTCACTTTCTGGATAATGCCGATGTTCGCACACCGATTTCAATGTATTTGCTGCATCGAATGGAATCGGTCATTGATGGCCGCCGCTTTATTTACTGGATGGATGAGGCGTGGAAATGGGTTGATGATGAGGCCTTCTCGGAATTCGCCGGCAACAAGCAGCTTACGATCCGCAAGCAAAATGGCTTCGGCGTATTTGCAACACAAATGCCCAGTAGCTTACTAAATTCAAAAATCGCTTCAGCCCTGGTGCAACAGGTGGCGACGGAAATTTATTTGCCGAATCCAAAGGCCGATTTTAATGAGTACGTCAATGGCTTCAAGGTATCCGAAGCCGAATTCGATATTATCAGAAACATGGGCGAGGAAAGCCGGATGTTCCTGATTAAACAAGGTCATCAATCGATGATTGGCCGCCTCGATCTTGCCGGCTTCGATGATGAGCTGGCAATCCTATCCGGTAGTGTCGATAACGTCGAACTGCTCGATACGATCACCGCTGAAGTCGGCGATGATCCGAATGTTTGGCTCCCTGCATTCCACGAACGCCGCAAGGCTCGCGTGGCGTCCTCTAAATCGAAGTAATGAGGTAATTTTATGAAAAAAACTATTATTTGTGTGGCAATTTCGGCATTATTTGCATCAACAACGCAAGCTCAGGAAGCGGTTATCGATGTCGCCGCAATTGAACAGGCCGCGCAACAAGTCGCGGCCTGGGGTGAGCAGCACGGCCAAATGATCGAACAAATCACAGCAATGGGAAACCAGCTTGCACAATTAAAGCAAACCTATGACAGCCTCAACGGCAATCGGAATCTTGGCACGATCATGAACAACCCGGCGCTACGAAACTACCTGCCGCAAGATTGGCAAAAGGTTTATGACGGCGTGAAACAGGGCGGTTATGCCGGCCTAACAGGTACGGCGAAAACGATGTACAAACAAGTTTACGATGGCTGTAAACACATTGCGGTTGACGACGAACGCCTAGCGTGCGAGGCGTCGGCCGTGAAAGGTGCACAAGATAAGGGGTTTGCAATGGATGCGTACGACAAGGCGCAGGGTCGTATGGATCAAATCGACCAACTTATGGCGAAAGTCAATGATACTCAAGACCCGAAAGCCATTGCCGAACTGCAAGCCCGGATCGCGACCGAACAGGCAAACATTCAGAACGAGCAAACCAAGTTACAAATGTACGCAATGGTAGCGGAAGCAGAAGATAAGATGCAGCAACAGAATAAACGCGAAATGAATGCCAGAACCTGGGCGGCCAAAAAAGGCATTTCCGCCGAACCAATCACTTTTAACAATCCATAGAAAGCGGTTTGCCTACCGCCATAGAAACATAAGGAGCTTCGATCATGAATAGAACAGCAATATTTTTATTGGCGATAGGTATGTTGTCAGTAATGGCAGGATGCAAAGAGGAAAAAACGGATACTTCAGCAGCGGATACACCGAAAGATTCAACGTCGCAAGCTGTACAAGTCGTGGAAGCAGTGCAAACCGTTGACTGGTACAAAGCGCATGACGCAGAGCGTCATAGCATGTTAGCTAAGTGCCGCAATAATCCTGGCCAGATTGGTGCGACACCTAATTGCATAAACGCAAGTCGAGCCGACGCATCCAGTGTATGGGCCGCAAGAGGGGGCGCTATTAAAGTAGCGCCCTTGACAGCCGCCGACCTCAAGCAGCATAAATAGGACATCTATATGGACCCGATGGTTTTTCAGTTTATTGGCGATACCGTCAAAAACGCAACCGATGTATTTGTTACGCCGGCCGCGACTAATTTGATGACCGCCTTACAGTTAGTAGCCTTAACAGGCGTCACACTGTATATCACACTTACTGGCTATGCGATTGCTACCGGCGCGGTGGAGTCTTCATTTTGGACGTTCGTTAAGCAGTGCATCAAAATCAGCATTATTGCTGTGTTCGCGTTGACAGTAGACGGTTATGTCGATGGCATAATGGCGGCATTCGAAGGATTGGAAACCGGGTTATCGGATGCTATGGCCACTGCTGGAGCGCCGGCGGGTTCTGTCTATGAAACTCTTGATACTTCACTTGGAAAGGGCATTGCCATTGTCGAGCAATGTTTTCAAAAAGCCGACGAAGCGGGTTTTAACATAGGCTCAGCGTTGGGCTGGTTTGCCGCTGGTGTTACCGTAGCGATAGGTACAATATTGGTTTCAATGATCGGCGGTGCCGTTATTATCGTAGCGAAGTTCGCAGTTGCGGTCATGTTCGCTCTGGGGCCGATATTCGTAATGAGCTTAATGTTCCCCATAACGGCAAAATTCTTTGATAGCTGGTTTGCACAGGTGATGAATTACACGCTCACAGTCGTCATCACCGCCATAGTCATGACGTTTGCAATGACAGCCTATGATACTTTTGTGGCCGCCGCCGACTTTTCTGGTAGTGGCGACAGTAACCCAATGTTTGCCGCAATGCAGATCGGCGCTCTAACTGGCGTTCTGCTTTGGATTCTTTTACAAGTAGGCGGCATGGCATCCGGGCTGGCGGGCGGCATGTCTATGGCGGCGATGGGAATCCGTCACCTTATGATGCCTGTTACGGGTGGACTCAACGCCGCTAAAGGTGTTGGCAATATAGTTAATCCAATGAGCACCAGGCGAGATATGCAGTCCGGAATGATGGTTACGGCTCGTCGTGGCAACCATCTAATAGCGGGTAACACCATGTGGAACCCTGCATACCGTCAGCACGTCGCACAAAACATGGGTAAAAACTGGGGTCGCGCAAGCGGCGGCAGTGTCAAACAGTAAACACTAACGCCATTCAAAAATAGACCGTTCTTTTCTACTGGGAAAGAGCGGTTTATTTTGTCTTTTATTTACCAAATTACTATATTTTGGTTTCCAAATTGGTGTATAATGGTACCCGCCAATAACCAAACACGGATAATAAACATGAAGCTCGCAATCGTCATATTTTTAACTGCGGCTGTCACCGGTTGCGCTGGGCAAACAGGAACACTGCCCACGTTAGACGGTACACAGCGAGTACCAATCAACAAACAGGTGCCAACAATGACCGCTCCAGAAGCAACCAATAACCAGCAGGAGAGTAATCATGTCAGGAAGTAATCCTAAAGATTTGCACAACGACGCAATGGATTGGGAGGCCTCTAAAACCCTTGCTCGGGAGAAATCAGAACGCCGCGCTTGGAGTGTCGCCATATTGGCAGGAATCATGACCGTTTTATCGTGGCTCGCCATTGTAATTATGATGCCCTTAAAGGAGAGCGTGCCGTATGTTATCCGCGTGGACAACGCAACCGGCGTGCCTGACATCGTAACCGCAATGGACGATAAAAAAGTGACGGGCGACGAAGTGATGGATAAGTATTGGCTTGCTCAATACGTCCTTGCCCGCGAAACCTACGACTGGCACACATTACAGCAAGACTATGACAAGGTAGGCCTGCTGTCGTCGTCTAATGTCGGCAAAGCTTATGCTGAATTGTTCGATGGAAAAGACGCGCTCGATAAACGCTATGGGGAAAACATTCGCGCAACAGTGAAAGTTATCAGTGTTGTGCCATCTGGCGCAGAAACCGGCACTGTTCGGTTTATAAAAACGACAAAGCGGGTTGATGAAGAGGGGCCTGGGACTTCCACGTCTTGGCTTGCAACCATTGCTTTTGAATATCGTAATCCATCCGTCATTAAAGAAAGTCAACGCTTAGTCAATCCGTTTGGCTTCCAAGTGCTGAGCTATCGCGTCGATCCTGAAATGATTGGAGGTAAACAATGATTCGCGCCCTGTCACTTTTTGCAATTGCGCTGGCATTGCATAGCACGGCCACTATCGCGGTGGACATGCCGCAAAGTTCGAAGTTCGACAACCGTATTCAGCATGTTGATTACAATGCCGGTGATGTAGTTGTCGTCCGAACAGTACCGGGCATCAGTACCCGAGTAGTTTTTAGCCCTGGTGAAAACGTTCTGGATATAGCATCCGGGTTTACGCAAGGCTGGAATTTTCAAGAACGCGAAAACGTTTTATACATCAAGCCGCAATCCATCAAAGGCGAAAACGGTCAGCCGTCTATGCCACCAGAGGCCGGGAAATGGAATACCAATCTGCTCGTGAAAACGAACCTGCGTCTATACGACTTCGATTTGCAGCTACTTCCCGGTTCGAATAGTGGCGCTCCAGCCACCAACCAGCGGATTTCTTACCGCGTCGAATTCCGCTATCCGGAGGATGAAGCCGAAAAAGCGAAAAAGGCATTAGAAGCGCAAGCGGCTAAGGTAAAGCTGGATGCCAAAACGGCCCCTCGAAACTGGAATTATTCCATGCAAGTCGGGCCGGATTCTGAAGGTATCGCTCCAACTCTAGCCTATGACGACGGCCGGTTTACCTACCTCAAATTTCCAAACAACAGGGATTTCCCGGCCGTGTTTCTAGTGGCCGCCGATAAAACCGAAAGCCTGGTAAACACGCATGTAGACAAAGATGTAATGGTCATTCAGCGCGTCGCGTCTGAACTTGTTCTTAGGCTCGGGAATTCGGTCGTTGGTATTTATAACGATAGTTACGACATAGACGGCGTGCCGGCGAATGACGGCACAACGGTTCCGGGTGTGAAGCGCGTCATTATTTCAGGAGAGGAGACGAATCATGAATGAAGTTAATCAACAAGAAGCTGAGCTACATGCGCTCGAAGGTGAGCGTGGAATGCCTAGCGTCAATGAGCGGGGGCCATCAACCGCGACACGCGGCGTGATTGTCTTTTTCATCGCTCTATTCATCGTCCTGGCCGGAAGCCTGGGATATTGGAAATATCAGATTAACCAAGATCGCAACGCACAAAATGCCGCACAAAAGGAATTGCAAATCACAAGCGCGGTTCCCTCGCGTACCTTTACCGATCTTCCGGCGAAGCCGCCGGCACAGGTTACGCCGGTTCCGACAGTAATCCCTATAGCGGAAAATAAGCCACCAATAGTATTCGACAAATCCGGACGCGCTCAAACGGCAGACAGCAAGCCACAACAAGTGTTAGACAAATCAGGTTCAACAATGATGGTCGGGGGGGCGAAAAATCAAGACGCCGCCACACTAAGCGGGCACGCATCGCCATCATTGCAACGCGAAGCGCCTGGCGAAATGACGGCACTATTGACCTCGACACGTACACCGCCTAGTTCGGCCGGCACGCTGGGGAACCGCAACTTCATCCTGGCAAAAGGTAGTTTTATCGATTGTGCATTGCAAACCCGATTGGACTCAACCGTACCGGGTATGACCGCGTGCGTGATTACGCGCAATATTTATAGCGATAACGGCAAAGTGTTGTTGCTCGAACGCGGTTCTGAAGTTACCGGCGAATATCAGTCAAACATGAAGCACGGAATGGCTCGAATTTTCGTGCTATGGAATCGCATAAAAACCCCGAACGGCATCGTGATAGCGCTCGATTCGCCGGGTACCGACCAACTCGGCGGCGCTGGCTTACCTGGCTATGTCGATAATCATTTTTGGGATCGGTTCGGTGGGGCGTTGCTACTGACATTGATTAACAGTGCGGCACAAGGCCTATCAAGCTATGTCGGGAATCTAAGTAGTCAAGCGGGCCTTCAGCAGAATTTTAATGGAGGCGGCGGCTCGGCCAGCGCACAAAACGTAGCAACAGAAGCCTTGCGAAACACCATCAATATTCCCCCAACTCTGTACAAAAATCAGGGTGAACAAGTCGGCATTTATGTCGCCCGCGACCTTAATTTTTCGAGCGTGTACGATGTCTCAGCAGCTCAATGATTATATTGCCGGTGAAGTGAACCGGGCAACATCGGTCAATTACCATTTGGAATTTGCACGCGAATGGATGGCCGACAATGAAATTACCGAAGTTGTGGTCAACCGGCCCTCTGAAGTTTGGTGCGAACGACTAAACGTATGGGAAAAGCACGAAGTGCCCGAACTCACGTTCGAACACTTGATGTCTCTAGCGACCGCAACGGCCAAGTTTGCCAATAATGACGTGTCAGACACAAGGCCGATTCTATCGGCCATTCTGCCCGGCGGTGAACGTGTGCAAATTGTGCTGCCGCCGGCATGTGAACATGGCACGATCTCGGTCACGATCCGTAAGCCGTCATTTAATGTTCGAACGTTGGCCGACTACGAAAAGCAAGGCTTTTTCAACCACATTCGGCCAGTGGCCAGCGAACTTAACGAGGACGAAAAAGAACTGCTACGGCTCAAGGAAAGCCATGATTACATCCAATTCCTACGTCGCGCCGTCCAACTTGAAAAAGTCATTGTCGTAGCCGGTGAAACCGGATCGGGCAAAACAACGTTCATGAAGGCCTTGATGCAAGAAATACCATCAAACCAGCGCATCATTACGATAGAAGACGTGCCGGAATTGTTCTTGCCATCACACCCGAATCACGTCCACCTGTTCTATCCCAGCGAAGCCAAGGAAGAAGAAAACGCCCTGGTAACGGCTGCGGCCTTGTTAAAAAGCTGTTTACGGATGAAGCCGACTCGCATTCTGCTTGCAGAATTGCGCGGCGGCGAAACATTCGATTTTATCAACGTGGCCGCATCCGGCCACGGCGGCAGCATTACCAGCTTACATGCTGGATCGCCGCAACTGGCATTCGAGCGTTTGGCGTTGATGATTCTGCAAAACCGTCAAGGCCGCACACTCCCCTACCCTGTTATTCGCCGCTTACTGTATTTGGTAGTCGATGTGGTGATCCACGTTCACAACGATATTGAGAGCGCCGCCGGCCGACACATAACCGAAGTATGGTATGAGCCGACGCTAAAACGAGCGCCCGCACCAACGGAAGATAGGCACGATGCCAGCGCATAGCCTGTTTTTCGTTATTTGGCGACCAGAGGCCGGCATCGATCGCGCGGTATTGTCACCAATAGCCGGGCGGGTTGCCCGATGATTACCAATGGAGACAAACACGCGCCCGCCGGCGCCGCTCGCTGTCACCAAAACATCCCCAACTGGCGACAAGAAAGGCGTTCGAAGAACAACCGATTGTCACCACTACTTATAAGATCGCCTTTGGCGACAATTTAAGGCTACCTGGTCGCGGCCAGCGTCACCAAGCAGCTAAATAAGGATTGAACTATGGAAATGCCTAAATGGGTTAAATGGTTAATCGGAATCGTGGTATTCGCCGCCGCGACAATAGCCATTGCGTGGCTGGCCGGCTTCGTATTTTTTGTGCTTAGCAAGACAAACCCTTTCGATAAAACCGAATTATCCACTTGGTGGACATACTGGCAATACTATCAGGATGATCCGGTTATCTTTAAACGACTCAAGGTATCCGGAATCATTGCGGCCGTTATCGGTTATGGCGTGCCCCTCTTTGTGATTAGCGATTTAATGCGCGAAGTTCGCACGTTGCACGGCGAAGCCCGCTTTGCGAACACAAGCGAGATAGAGAAAGCCGGACTGTTAGGTAACGTCGGAATCATTGTAGGCAAGTGGAAAGATCGGTTTTTACTCTTTCCTGGTATGCAGTTCGTTCTACTGGCGGCACCGACGCGCTCAGGTAAAGGCGTCGGCATCGTCGTACCGAATTTGTTGAATTTTCCGGAGTCGGTGGTTGCGCTGGATGTGAAGCTGGAAAACTTCCTGATTACCTCTAAGTTTCGCGCCCGCCACGGGCAAGAAGTTTACTTGTTCAATCCGTTCGCGGCAGACGGAAGAACGCACCGCTATAACCCGCTGGGCTACATTAGCAATAATCCAAGGCTTCGAGTAACGGAAATCCTGGCAATTGGTTACGCGCTATATCCTGGAGCTAGTAGAGATTCGTTTTTTGATGATACCGCCCGAAACCTGTTCCTTGGCTTGACCTTGTACCTATGCGAAACGCCGCACCTGCCGCGCACTTTTGGTGAACTGCTTCGGCAATCATCGGGTAAAGGCCAACCAATTAAGACCTATCTACAAAACTTAATCATTTCCCGAAACTACAAGGAAGTTGAGGAAGTGGACGAAGACGGCGTAATTACAAAAAATCTGGTTCCAATTCTTCATTGGGATGGTAAAGGCCTGCCGCCTCTGTCAATGGAATGCGTGGACGCCTTAAATCGTTTCACCTGCACGTCGGATAACACGTTATCGAGCATTCTCACAACGTTCAACGCCCCGCTGACAATCTGGGTTAGCCCGATAGTCGATGCCGCCACCAGCGCCAACGACTTCGATCTACGAGACGTGCGCAAAAGGCGCATGTCCATCTATCTAGGCATTCCTGCTAACAAGCTCGCCGAAGCCGAATTGTTGCTCAATCTGTTTTTCTCTCAGCTAGTGAATCTCAACACCGATGACCTGCTGTATTCGAAGCCGGAGCTTAAATATCAATGCCTAATGTTGATGGACGAATTCGCCGCGCCTGGCCGGATCGGCATTATCGACAAATCCAATTCCTACATGGCCGGGTATGGTATGCGAATGCTAACCATCATTCAGTCGCCGTCTCAGATTGAGGCCGAACCCCGTAAGGGGTATGGCCGCGAAGGGGCGGGGACGTTGATAACGAATCATGCCTTGCAAATCCTTTATACGCCGCGAAAACAAAGCGACGCAAACGAGTATTCGGAAATGCTGGGCTACTACACGTTCAAGGCAAAAGGGTTGAGCCGGCAACGCGGCGGCCGAAACGAAGGCGGCCACAGTGAATCCGAATCGGATCAAAAACGGGCCTTGATGCTCCCGCAAGAACTCAAGGAAATGAGTCTACGGAAGCAAATCATTAACCTTGAAAATACAAAGCCCATTCAATGCGAAAAGATCGCCTATTACGCGGATCACGTATTCATTGACCGCCTCAAATCGGTATCGCCGACGCTTGCGGCGTTAGACAACACCCCTATTCGCAACTGGTTTCGCAAGAAAGGTATCACCATCAAGGCAAAGCCATCCAAGGAGCTGTTAGAAGCAACCTGGGGACGGGGAGAACTGGCAAGCAACATCCCGTTGATCGATTTGGATTTGCACGACGCCATCGTGCAAGAACGCAGTCGGCCAATGACGCCGGCAGACATTTCTAAGGGCATTGATCTTAGCAAGCTCGCCATCGACGCATCGAATATTCCGGTTCCAAACGGACCTGATTTGCAGCCCGAAGAAATCGAAGCGTTTGTAGATGACTTCTTTAACGCCCTCGATGCCGTGAATGAATATGACGAAGACGGCTCCAGTGAGCGCCCCAGCGAAGACGAACTTGCGGCGTTAGATGCTCAAGCAAATCCGGAAACATTAGAAAGCCCAACTTACGATCAAAATGTAATAGAGCTAGTGGAACCTTCAGCCGAAGAACTTGTGGACATGATGGACGAAATTTATCACGCCGATGAAGGGATGAATGAAGCGGAAATGCTGGCAGCGATGGCCGGCGAAGACGATTCTCCAGAATATCCAGACTGGTTAGACGATGCACCAATACTTGATCTAAGTGTGCTTGAAAAGCCTGTCGCATCAAAAGAAGACCGCGAATTATAAGGCATTGACTTTGATTAATGCCCGAAAGGGCGTCTATCAATACGGGCGACGCCCAAGAGCGGCTTTATCGAGAGCCGCATATTTTTATCGACAAGGAGCCTCAACATGACAGACCACACTACTCAACCAGCAGAACCTAACAGCGCAAGCGGAAAAGAATTAGTCGAACGAATCCAAAACGACTTATCAAAAGCCCAACATCGATACGGAGTGCAAGACCCGTTTAATGATGCAAAATATCTCATTAGCACAGCGAACGAAATGGTTGCCAAGGCCGATGAACTCGGCTTTACACGATTTCAAGGTTATACCGCCGACAGAGGGGTATCGCAAATCAGTAAGATTGATGGCGAATGGAAGCGTGACGACGGCAAAACTCTTGCCGAAGTACAGTCCGGTATCGATCAAGATAGCATTGGTGAAATATCTAGTCGCGCTCAACTGAGGGCGCAAGCTGGACAAGATGTAGACCATAACATCGACAGAAAATTAGCCTTGGCGGATGCCAGCGCTTTTCTGCGTATTCAAGACCCAAAAATACAGGAGCTTGCGGCAGTAGTAATTGCCGATAACACCCGCGAATTCCCTAATTACAAAACAGGCCTGGAAGTAGCGTATTCCGGCTATTTACGGAATCCATCCCAAATATCACCTATTGCGGCGCGAGTCGCAGAACTGGACGCCATAAGCGCCTCGCGGGAAACGGCCAACGAAAAAAACATTGTAGAACCGGTGATTGCAAAGGAGTTGTTCATTGACGGTGCTGATGTTGTTGCGCGTGCCGCTCAAAATCGTCAGCGTGACCGCGACCAGTTAGCGGGCGAACAAAATCGTCTTGGTACGCTTGCCGAAGGAAAGCGTATCTATGTCGAAAACCTGTCGGAAAAAGCAACCGAGCAAGATACAGCCAATGACGTTGCCGAACGCACAAGTAATACCGCCGACAGGCAAGGCCAACAATTCACCGAACGGGAGAAAAATCGTCAAATCGAACTGATGGAACAATTACACCATCAATTTCGCGTGTCCGGTGCCAAATTCCACTTTAAAGATCAGCCCGGACAAATCGCCTTTAAGGATAAAGGCGAAAAGATGGTGTCTGCATCAAACGATGAACGAGTGGCTAAAGCAATGGCGACAATGGCAGACGCCAAGGGCTGGAAAACAATCAAAGTATCAGGCCACCCCGATTTTCAGCGCGAGGTTTGGATGGAAGCCAGTTTGCGCGGCCTTGAAGTCCGTGGTTTTAAACCATCGGAGCAGGATATAAAAGCGCTTGAGGGTCGCCGCGAACATACCATGAAAAACGTCGTTGAACAGGATACAACGGGGCGCGGTCGTAATGCCGCCACAGAACGTCAAGAACCGGCAGAAAAGACAACGGACAAGCCAGCGCCACAGGTTGAGACGAAAAAGGCCGTGGAGGCGGATTCTCGCGTATTTAGCGGTCGTGTGCTTGAGCATGGCCCGGCTAAATACAATCACGACCCTGAAGAAAAACAAAGTTATTTTGTGAAGCTTGACACCAAAGCTGGCGAAAAAACCGTCTGGGGAGTGGATCTCAATCGCGCAATGTCTGATTCAAAAGCGAAGTCCGGCGACGAGGTAAAACTCGAATTCAAGGGTAAGGAACGCGTGATTGTTGAAGCTTTAGATCGTGACGATGCAGGTAAAGTCATCGGGAAAAAACCAATCGAGACAAATCGTAATACCTGGGAAGTACAAATTTCGGATAAAGCTAAGGTGGTTGAGGCAGTTGCCGCGACCCTGATTGACTCAAAAATCAAAGACCCTGCTAATCAACAAATCTTAAAAGCGGCTGTAGGCGCTCGGCTTGTAGAACGTAAGCAGCTCGGCAAAGTCCCCGAAGTACCGATGTACGACAAAAATGCAGCGAAACAGCCAAAGCAACCGGAACAGATAAGCCCTCAAATCCAAAGAACAGAACGCACCCGGTAACGCTGAAACTGTCTTGCAAGACAGTTTCAGCGCGAAAATATTGCGCAATAGTTACCAATACATACAATATTGGCACACTAATATTTAGTAGAATGGAGTTCAACAACATGCAAAAAATGGTAGTTATATCTAGCGCAGTCTTCATGGCCGCGTGCTCATCGTTGCCGGTACCGCCAGTTGTTGACGGTACCGACAGACATCCAATAAACAGCCGAGAGACAACCGAACTATTAGCGCTTCGCGCTCAATTGGCCCAAACACAGGAACTACTACAATTACGTGAACAAAACATAATACCGCCCGTGGCAATCCATCCAGCGCCAGTGCAGACATCGCTAATCACGTCGCAAACGGTCAGTGTGCAATTTCCATTCAACGGTACGAAGTTTAACCCAACAACAGACCAAACCGGGGCGCTTCTTCCATTATTGACCAACGCTAAACGTATCGTAGTGCGAGGCAGAACAGACGGCCAACACGCGAGCGCCGCTGATGAACAAGTCGCACTGAACCGCGCACTGTCGGCACAACGATACTTAGTGAATAACGGAATATCGCCTTTGATTATTTCGATAAATTATTTATCAGCTGGCGATTATGTAGCCGACAACAATTCAGCGGCCGGCCGCGCTCAAAATCGCCGCGTTGATATTGATGTTTTCAATTAATTCGAGACTAGCAGGTGACCGATCCAGATGGGCTTGATCCGGTTATTTTTGCAATGATTGCAGCCAATGCATCTGGTTCTAAAGGTGGGTCAGTGCGATGTACAGTGGCATGGCAATTGGCACACAGAGGTACAAGGTCACGAACAGGGTCAACAATATAGTTGCCCCCCATTTTTGAAACGGGTATGCGATGGTGTACCTCTATATACCCCTGTCCGAGCGATCCGTAGAAGACACCAAAATCAAAGCCACAGATATAGCAGGCCGACCCATGAGCCGCAATACATGCAGCTCTATTTACGGGACTTCTCTCGTACCTGTTTACAGTTACTTTTGTACAAGCGCCTTCGGGTAAGCCGCTCTCATACAGGGGTATGGCAACAGTATCGTCTTCTTCTAATGGCAGTAGTGTCAACACTAAGGCAAGACACGCCGTTGCTATTTCTTCCGTGCATACCTGTAACGTGGCCTCATCCCCATTCGTAACGTCTGTAAGCTTCCGGACATTCAGCTGGAATTTACTCCAAGGGGCTGGAGGCAAATCCGATAATGTCGATATGACAGAACCATTAATGCGTAACACAATGCGGTTACCCATTGTGTTGAACGCCTCAGCCAAAGAGCAGAAAGTTTGCCTAGCATGCGGCAATGATTCTCCCATTGCCCTGACAAGTTCACCGGCATAGGTATCAGGTACAAAATCTGCTTCTATGCTTTTCCAGCCGGGCGTAACCAGAATCATGAAGCCGTTGGGTGACGGTATATCTGTAGCGCGTACACCACAGCTCAGATTATCTTTAGTAGAGACTGAACATCCGGTTAGGTCCAAGCGAAATCTGGCGGAAAGTGTCTCGGCAAGTTTAATTTCGTTCAAGGCCAATTTCTATACAACCTTCTCATTATGCATCAGCTTCAGGGGGTTCAGGTAAATCTTCTACCAAACGCCGAAGGATACGGGATACCTCATAACGCATTTCTTCAAAATTTCGTTTGTTACTTTCGCTGACATTACCGAGTTCGGCCGCACAGAGTCCCCAAATGAGAGAATCCAAGCCTTGAACAATCACGCCGGACTTTTGGTTTGGGATATAGACTTTATGGTAGTAGGGATGTCCTGTGTTAATACGTACCGCTTGGTTGCCATCAATAAATGCCGGTTCCCACAATACACCATCTTGCAGACTGTCTACTGGTTGTACATGACATTCCCCGCTATTTTTCTGTTCTACCAGTTTGATTTTTAGCTTTGTAATGCCATTCTTGTTTGTAATCGTTACATTACCTGTCGAACCGTCAACTTCTGTAACTTCAGCGGTTTTGAGGTTGTCGGCCTGGGAGTGTATAGCATTATTTGATACCGCGTGGATCAATGCGGCAGTTCCTGTTACAGTTGCCGCAATGCCTTTACGATAACGCTCCTGGCCTTCGCGTCGTGGTCCTTGGAGGAACTTTTGCATCCAGTCATAAAGAGAATCATCCAGCAAAATTCTGGATTTTTTTATATCTACCTGGAAAGCGTCATCAAGCTTATAATCGAACGATAGTTCAATTCGGCATAGAGATGTATGCGGTTCCTTAATGTACATTTCGAGCCAATCAGGGCCATGAATTAGCCGGTTCTCCCTATACACATACAGCCCCTGCATGTTGTTTGTAAGCCGTGCGTCCTTAGCGACTTGCTGGTCAGAAAACTCGTCTTTTCTGGGAAGGATAAAAGCTCGGACTTTAAACTCTGCATGATCATCTTCCCCTATTTCAACTTTCATAACCTTTTCGGCTATTGGGGCTTTGGTTTCTGATACACAATATGGGTCCCACGGAAGAACTGGCTCTCCGTTGATGCGAATATTCACATCAGATGCACGCCTGTCGTTCTTGTCAAGAAATCGCTGATAGACCATCGATATGTGAAACCGAAGATCATCTTCGTATCGCTTGAGTGCTTTCCTTGCCGCCTTTCCATCAGGTGTAGCATATGCTTTAAGCAGCCGATCTACTTTTTCCCAGAGAATTACTGTACCAGTCTTTCCTTTGGCTATACTGTCAAGCAGTTCGGTTTCATTTCCCGTTGCTTCCCCTAGTTGAAGTGCCCAGCGCTCCACTGATGCAATATGATCGAGATCCCATGTTGCCTTGAGTACTTCGCCTCCGGCTTGTCCCCGGCTAATTGCAGAAAGACGACGACAGAAGGCTGTTGAAGCAGTCTTAAGCCCAAGTCCAAATTTTCCAAGACTGGATTGATCCGTGCGCCGTCTCGAACCATAACGCATCGCATTGATCAATCCATCCTTATCCATGCCACAACCATCGTCTGTCACGGAAACGAATATATTCCCACGAAAGTCCATAGTTATAGCGACTTCGATATTGTTTGCCTTGGCGGCGATGGAGTTATCAATAACATCAGCCATCGATGTATTGAATTCATAACCGGTGTCGCGCAACCCTTCTATTATTCGTTCGGGGTCAGGCGGTACCTCAAGATATGAGGAATCTAAATTATTATTTATCATTAAATATACTCATCTAAATTTTGATCACTTTCCATCCCCCGGAAAGGATCAGAACATCATCTTGTGTCGCGGGCGGAAGACCGGTTCGATTTAATTCTATAGTAAGTCGTCCTTCCATATCTTTGAATAAGGAAACAATATCTCCAGCTCTTGCATTACGGGCTTTTAAATACTTGGTCATGCAGGTTAATCGGTATTCATTTCTGGTACCACCGAAAAACCGATTATTGTAATAGATGAAATTAAAATCCCAACGGGTTATGCCATCTGTTTCCCGAAAAACCAATGTAACACGAGGATTTTTTTCTTTTGGATTAAGATGAGGAAAGAACGACAGTATTTCCCTTTCCTTTGGAACGAGAATTCCGGCTTGGTGAGCGCCGGTTTCTCCAATATCGTTCGCACTAAGTACCTTTGTTATTTGCGCAATATATGTCATTCAAGTCCTACAATACCTGATAAGGGGGAAACGGTAAGCGCTCGCATGACATCATTCGCGGTCGCATCGCCCTGGTGACCGGTTGCAGCGTGTTCTGCCAAACTGCGTTTGAGACCAAGACGCTCAACAATAACCTCTTCAACACTATCCACAAAATAAAGCTGATGGATAGTAACGGGCCTTTGCTGTTTTCTACGATATGCCCTTGCGGAAGCTTGGTCTTCCAATGCAGGATTCCATTCTGGGTTGTAATGAATTACATGATTTGCTGATGTAATATTCAAGCCAACACCTGCGGCCCTAGGGTTTAAAATAAGTACTCCACCGCATGACGAGGCGCTAAAGTCATCAACTATTATTTGGCGGTTTGCAACCGCAACCCTTCCGTCAATAAAATTGAAATACTGTTCCTTGAAGCGCATTGGCAAATCTTGAAGAAAAATATCCGTCATTCCATTATAACTTGTGAAAATCAGGCATTTTTCATTCTGGGAAAAGATTTCCTCAAGCAACTCAATGAGGCGCTGATATTTTGGCATATGAACTGCCGGATCAGGCGAGTCATAGCCAGCCAGTCTAGGATGAGAGCAAAACATTCTTAGTCGTTGCAAGGCGACAAGTGCTGCTGATTTTCCATATTCGTTTATGGCCGAGAGCCGCACCTGTTCATACAGTTCGGCCATAGATTTCGACATTCCTATTGGTTGTGGTATGTCTATTCTTTCTGGAAGGTCTTTTGCTACCTCTTTGACCCGTCGCCGAAGCAGTATCGGTGCAACCAGTGGGGCTAGCTGGGATGCATCTGAAGCAGTGTTTTCGAAAAGACTTTCAAAATCACCACGCTCCCCTAATAACCCCGGAAGGGAAAAGTCAGATAGAGACCATAGGTCTGTAAGCTTATTTTCAACTGGAGTACCTGTCACTGCCAAGGATACCCTTCTGGGTAATCTCTTAACCGCAATGGTTCTCTGGGCATCAGGGTTCTTGATGTTTTGAGCCTCATCAAGCGCCAAAAGATTCCAGCGAATTGACGAGAGCATTGGCTCATCCCTGACAGCAATATCATAGGATGTGACTACAACATCAAATCCTGCCAGTCTGGAAATAATACCCGCACGATTAGGACCCGCATGTATGCTTATTGAAAGCGATGGAGCAAACTGGGTGAGTTCCCGTCGCCAGTTTTCAAGTAATGTTGCAGGGGCAACCACCAATGACGGTAATCGCCCCGCCGAATGCTCTGCCAACATCAGCGCAATGACTTGGACTGTTTTTCCAAGGCCCATCTCATCACCAAGGATGCAACCAAGGCCTTGATTGGCAATCAGGCAAAGGAAGTGGACACCGTCCTTCTGATAACCATAGAGTTCAGCGTTAAGCCCCCATTGATTAGCATTGAGGGTTGGTGGTGCTTGAATTTCGGCGGGAGTGCCACTTTCAAGGTTATCAATCAGCTCGATACCTATGTTTACATGGGTCTTGAGCCAGATCAGCTGACCAACCGTGATTGGTTGACCAAGTAAAATGTTTTGTTTCCTCAGTAGGGTGAATACGTCTTCATAATCAGATAAGGCAAGGGGGTACCATGTTTTACCGATAAACAGTTGGTCAGTGTTTGGACCTATAATTGCATATTCACTACCGATTTTACCAATCAGATCGAGCCGAATAGTATCTGGTGATTTTCCGGTTAGCAATAATCCGGGTTCAGCCGGAAATCTCGAAAATGTGTATTCCGATAAAACCACATCCGGGGTACATGAAAACCTACTGCCATTGCCATAAAGGGAATCCCAGATTTCCTCTGCCGTTGGTTTTATCGGAATACCATCTTCCTGGACATATTCCAGATGATCATCCGCTATTTTCCAGGTCGTCGGGCAGCGCTCAATAGCGTTATTTACATGATTTATAGTCATCGTCCAGTTTTATAAACTATATTCTTCGTTATTATCGCTTGAAATTCTAAAAATACCTAGAAAAAGGGACTTAATTAGGTCATAATGTCCGCAAAAATACCCAGCGACGATATTATGACTCAGACTCCCCCGCTCGAACTCTTGAAGCAGGCCCGCAACCGATATACCCAGCGCGAAATTGCCGAGTATGTAGGTAAGGACTCCAAGACTGTGCGACGCTGGGAAAAGGGAGAAACGCCTTGCCCAACCATGCTGGAACCGGCCTTGCGTGATTTGCTGCAATCCCCTTCTCATGTAAGCGGCGACCATCGCTTTCGCTTTATTGATCTTTTCGCTGGTATAGGGGGTATCCGTATGGGCTTTGAAGCCCACGGAGGAAAATGTGTATTCACCAGTGAATGGAATGACTTCTCAAAGAAAACCTATATTGAAAACTACGGCGATCACCATCCTTTTGTCGGCGACATAGTTCCGTACCCTGCTGAAGAAGTTCCTGATCATGACGTATTGCTCGGAGGGTTTCCTTGTCAGCCTTTCAGTATCGCTGGTGTGAGTAAAAAGAATTCCCTTGGTCGTCCACATGGATTCGAATGTACTACCCAAGGAACGCTGTTTTTCGATGTTGCCCGTATTATTGCAACTAAACGGCCAAAGGCATTCTTGCTGGAAAACGTAAAGAACCTGCTTTCACACGATAAAGGCAATACATTTGACGTGATCCTGCAAACCTTACGGGATGAATTAAAATACGATGTTCACTACAAGGTCATTGATGGGCAGCACTTTACCCCCCAACATCGTGAGCGGATAATCATCGTCGGTTTCCGCGAGAAAACTGATTTTTCATGGAATGACTTGCAACTGCCGGAAGAAAGTCCGCGACTCTCTTCAATATTACACAAGACGGATGGCACTGAACCCGTATTACCGTGGGATGGGGACCGTTTTTTCGATCACGGCAAACAAGCAGTGCTATCCAAATACACCTTGACGCCAAATTTGTGGACTTACCTGCAATCCTACGCGGAAAAGCATCGGGCCGCCGGCAATGGCTTTGGCTTTGGGATGGCATATCCAGATAGCGTAACACGTACCCTGTCGGCCAGATATTATAAGGACGGTTCGGAAATACTGGTATGGCAAGGTAAAAACAAGCGGCCGCGTCGCCTGACACCTCGTGAATGTGCTCGATTAATGGGTTTTCCGGATACATTCCAAATACCTGTAAGTGATACACAGGCTTACCGCCAGTTCGGCAATAGTGTCATCATGCCAGTGATGAAGGAAGTTGCCCGTATCATGGCTCCGCGCGTTCAGGCGTTGATCGAACAGGAATGTACTGGCATTGCTCAGCAACCACTATTTGCTTGATCCAGTGACTGACATAGTAGACGCCTCAACACGGAGCCGTATGATGTCTGGTATCCGGGCAAAGAATACCAAACCGGAAATTCTAATCCGCAGTCTGTTACACCGGAATGGGTTCCGGTTCCGTCTTCATGTTAACAATTTGCCGGGCAAACCTGATATTGTGCTGACGCGTTACCATGCCGTGATATTTGTACATGGATGTTTCTGGCATGGGCACGAGTGTCCTTTGTTCAAATGGCCTGGTACTCGTCCAGACTTTTGGCGAGAGAAAATCGGACGAAACCGTACAAACGATCACAAGGCAAGGGAAGCTTTACTTGTTGCCGGATGGAGGGTTGGCATAGTTTGGGAGTGTGCTTTACGTGGCGCAGGCAAAAACATTGATAGTGTTGCGCAGAGATTGTCAGAATGGCTTCGTAATAATGCCCAATTGCTTGAGGTTGTTGGGTGAAGCCTGGGTATTTATCCGAGTATTTTGAGGGTGTTGCCGCAAAACGATTGAGTGCGGTTGAGGCCGATGAAACACGCTCAAACCAGCACGAATACCATGCCACCAAAAAAGTTCAGGCATTTCTTGGCAGTCCTGAAGAAAAGACTAGAATGCCCGCGCGTTTTCTTTACCTCACCGATGATGATCCTGATCCTATTGTCGAGGATGCTTTCCTCACTCTCTACAATTGCCGTAAGGGCAAGCCACGTGCGCCGGAATACCATCTCTATTTTCCAACCACGAATGTCTCGTTAAATGCCAGCGAAGGCGATTTGCTTGTTATTGCTAAAAGGCGTGACGCTGGCCTACTGATCATTATCGCCGAAAATGGATCGAGCATTGCGCGGCAGATTGAATGGCTGTTTGGTTTTGGCGATTTGGCCCATCCCGGTTTTTCAGTCAAATCCGAGCTTGAAACTGAACAGGATCGTATCGAATTCGCGTCGAGATTTATTCTGGAAAATATCGGTATTGCGGTTGAAACATCGGAAGATACCTTTCTCGATGACATGCTGACTCGTTTTACTGGCTGCTTTCCGACTACTCGCGATTTCTCAGCCTATGCGCGTTCGACCCTCAAAGACCTTGATCCACGGGAAAATCCAGATATGGTGCTAATGGCATGGATGGAGCGTGAGGAAATTCTGTTCCGTACACTTGAACGCTACCTCATTGCGGATCGCCTCTCAGAAGGGTTTGCTGATGAGGCAAGTACAGGTGCCGATGTGGACGGCTTCCTGTCATTTTCCTTGTCGGTACAGAACCGCCGCAAGAGCCGTGTCGGCCTTGCGTTGGAAAATCATCTTGAATTATTGTTTATAGAAAATGGTTTGCGCTTCACTCGTGCCGCTATTACAGAAAACAAGTCCAAGCCAGATTTTTTGTTCCCTGGAGTGGAGGAATATCATAATCCGACTTATGATTCATTGATGCTAACCATGCTTGGCGTAAAATCTACCTGCAAAGACCGGTGGCGGCAAGTGCTCAGTGAGGCTGATCGGATCGAAAATAAGCACCTGCTGACGTTGGAAACAGCAATATCCACGCATCAGACAGATGAAATGGCAGCGAAACAACTACAACTTGTTTTGCCACGAGGGCTCCATTCGACCTATACGCCTGCACAGCAAACCTGGCTAATGGATGTGGATGCATTCACACGGCTAGCACATGAGCGTCAGGTCGTTTAGTCGGTTTATGATTTGTTGAGCGTGCCTTTGCGTTGTGGAATGATGGTATGCCGCTAAATACGTAATTGCAGTAAAAGTAACATAATGGTAATTATTTAGCCATTTTAATGAATTCGTATTAATTTCAATTACCTATAGTAAAGATGCCCTATTTTTTAACAGAGTTATCCACAAAAACTGTTGATAAATACAGCACCGAACATCTGGCGACAGCAACTACCCAGCGCTGGTCACGGTCCGCGCCTGATCTTCAGCTATGTACATTCAACGCCACCAATCCATCATCAATGGATACAACACCGGCATAAAGTAACATCAACCGCCATGCTGAATACGGTATTTCTCGATAATCATCTTTCTCAACACTAGCCTGCCATTTTCTAATCGTCGATGACCCTTTTTTAGGCACGTAATTAACGCCCACAAGCTTCGCTGTGACACTTTGCGACCAACCGGCTAGCTTAATCAATCGATTCACTTCTTCAGGCGTAGGCGGCACGTATGCGGCGTGATTGAAAGGCAAGGCGCACGGCCGGTTTCGAAAGGCTTCAAGCGAAATCGGCAACGATCCGCCCACGTCATAAATAGGTACTGTTTCCATAAAAAACCCCTGTAAATCTTCAATGAATAATGAGGGGCGGATTAAGCCGCCCCTCAGAAAGTTTATAAAATTCCAGCTTCCGCGAAACTATAAGCACTGCGGCAAGTGACAATCAAGTGATCCAAAACCCGGACATCAATCAGTTTTAAAGCATCGATCAGGCGGGTAGTAATTCGGCGATCCGCATCGGAAGGCTCCGCCAGACTCGACGGGTGGTTGTGAAAGAAAATGCAGGCGGCCGCATTAACGGAAAGAACTTCTTTCACTACCTCGCGTGGGTAAACACTTGCGCCATCGATAGTGCCACGGAACAAGGTAATCGACTCAATCAATTGATGCTGGTTATCCAGCAACAACACGCCGAAAACTTCATGTTCAAGGTGTGCGGCTTGCAACCGGCAAAATTGCTTAACGCTTTCCGGTGATGTAGCAAATAAATCTTGTTTCTTATATAAGCCAGACAGGATTTCAACGGCGGAATTGATAGTAGCTTGTTGATCGGCGGTCAATGTGTTCATTCGGTAAACCTCTCAAAAATGGCCTTGGCGGAAGTGCCCGGCCTGATTGTTATCATACGCCCCAATGGGGCGTATGTCAACCACTAATTACCTTTATTTACCGATTATTGTTCGCCTTTGATGGCTAGTATACGTCTGCTTCCTCGCCACAGTTCTCGCAGCCATATTCCCACGGATCAGCACCGTCTTGGCCGCATGTATTGCACACCCAAGTTGAGTCCTCCCGCCCAACTGCAACACGGCTAAAACGACCTGTTTTCGAGTCTTCCAGCCATTCGTTTTCGGATAGATCATTATTAGCTGTCATTTGGATACCTTGGGTTAAGCGTCGCGTTTGCTTTGTGCATCAACGATCTTTCTGACCATTTGACGGGCATTCAATTGGCGGGTTCTGGCGGTCTCGATTGTTCTGATTTTTATAACGGTTTTCATCGGCTTCTCCGGAAAAATGGCCTTGGCGGAAGTGCCCGGCCTGATTCTGACTATACGCCCCATTGGGGCGTATAGTCAAGAACTTTCTAACGCTCAACCAAAGATAAAGCAAGACAATTTCAGCGCCAAAAATGATTTGTGCAATCGGGATTAAGGGTTCAGGGAAGCGGGGAATCAAAATAAAGCGCGGCATCGCCGCACCTTATCTAATCTTAACGGGGCATACTCCAGCGGTTGGAGTGAATCGGTCTTAATGGGACGAGGGCTTGCGGTGCGTACCGGTTGACAGGGAGGCCGGCGCGGTCAAGGGGTCGTGGAATAAAAAGAGAGCGAAGCGAACGGCTTTATGCCGCGAAAGCCCCTTGACCGAATAAGCCGGGCTTTCTGTCAATATCGGCGCACAGTAAGCAAGCCTCTCCCATTAAGAAAAATGGTGACATATCAGTCTCGCCGGCGACTTTAGCTTGCCACCAACAGGCAAGACTAGGCCGCCAGTTGGCTAGGTCTTGTATTGCTTAATGCAAAGAACGTATCAACGTCGAGGCCGGCATCCTCACAGGCTTTAGTATGGGCCGCCTCGATCTGTTCATCAGACGGATGGCCCCAACGTACCGTAGGCAATACCATTGCAGTTGTGATAGTTTCAGCCTTCTCGTAATGCTCCCAAAACGCCGTTGGTGCTACATTGTCATCGTTAGGCAACCATTGACGTTGACGGCCAACCATACGGTTAAGGCGGTCAATAATTTCACGATTTCGAGGGTAAAAATGAACCGTTCCCGCTTGCCGATACCAACGGACATCAAAATAATCGGTTGTCATTCGTTGGCTGCGTTTTAAATCATCGGGCATGCTATGAAAAAGTTCATACAAACCATAATGGCATTGCTGCTTACCGTCCAACATCGCAAAGACTTTATCAAAATCTTCCAATTTCTTAAGATCGTCCCAGCTCGGGCCTAATCCATAACTGTTCCGAACCGGAATAATAAACCGCGTCATTTTGACGCGATAAGCCAGCTCTCTATGTTTCTCGTTCGATTTCCAGCCTTTATAGTAAGCGCGGTTATCGGGCCGGTATTTGGTTATTTCATCGAAACAGTCCAGCAACATTTGCATGTTCATATCGCCTTGACTATTGACCAGGCCAATCAAAAAACCCCTTACATTAGATTCTGTAAACGATAGCTTAGCGATCTGTTCGAAGTCGGTTACAAGACGTTGATAGGCCTTTGACGATAGATATTTATTGAATTCCGTGGAATGTAATACGTTCGTCCATGCCCGCTTTTTAAGATCGTCATAGCCTTTATTAAATCGCTCTTGGATAGCAATAACTTCGCCGTCTTGCGTGGTTTTATGCAGCTCATTCAATGGCCGCCCCAACAAACGCGCGTAGTAATCGGCCTCTTCCCTGGCGACTTCGGCGGATTTCAACGCCTTAACAGCAGCATTAAAGACTGACACGGCATTACTGATCGTGTTCTGTCTCAGGGCGATACTGTTTTTCTCGGTGTAATCGATTGCCGATACATGTTCGACTTCTAGGCCATGAGTAAAATTCTGCTTTATATCGACCTTCTTTTGCAACCATATTAAGGCGACATCAGCGGCGGTTTTACGCATAGTGTCAGGATCAAGAAAAGCCTCTGAAAGAAATTCGACTGAGCCGTGCTCTTCGATCCAGTTACAGATGAGTTTTCGTTTGGCGGTGTGTGGGTTGCGAATTGTTTCGGCATTTAGAATGGCAACCAGTTCACCATCGACTAATAAATCAAAGGCTTTAACAAGATGGTCGGCACCATCCTTCCACGGCGGGTTCATCAAAATATGGGTGTACATCCCTGCCCCACTAAAAGCTAAAAAGTCGGTATCGACCACATTAACACCCTTGCTGCGTAAGACGGCTTGATTGTCTAAATCAAGTTCAATGCAGTCAATTTTATCAGCGCCATGAGACGAATAACGGCGGCCCCATTTGTCGAGCAATGGAGCGAGCAAATCGCCACGTCCGGCGCTTGGCTCCAACACCCTCAAGAAATTATGAGACTTAAATTTTGCGAACGCCTTTTCGGCTAAAGAGAGTGGCGTAGGGTAAAACTGAATCATCGGATGGCTCCTGAAAATCGGCCTTGGCGGAATGCCCGGCCTGATTGCTACAATACGCCCCATTGGGGCGTATGTCAAGCGCTTTTATCTAGCTTGTTTGTAACCCTAATTGCAATGCCGTCACACACGCCCCGCGCGGCACCTTTATACCAATCAAATAATCGTGAGCCGTGTAGACGTGTGCAAAATAATACGACCTAAATCCGAATTTACCTTTAGGGGCAAATCCAATAAAAATGCGTTGCTTGTAACTCTTTGTCCACCGCCTCATTGCCCTCTTAGCAAGTAGAAAATTCTTTAGGTTCATGATGAACTCCCTTGACGATCTGAATAAACGCTTACGGGTATCTTTAAGCGGTACCATTTAAGCACTGTAGATACAAACGGCCGTGAATCTGGATACCGTTTGTTGTATTTCTCAACACTCGTAATAAGCCTATCCTCCCCTATTTCATTCACTAGCCATAATAGGCTTCGAGCGTCCTTGTCATTCTCAACAAGAACGCCATAGGTATTGTCTGGAAGATCAAGGACAAGCATTGTCATCGCGTCCTTTCATCCCTTGGTTCCGCCCTCCCCTGCTCAACCTCATTCGTTTTTACCGCCTGTTGACGTGCCTCAGTCGCCCGTAAGTCATCAACCGCTTGTTGATGCTTGGTAACAACCGGTGGCATCTGCTTTACGAAATCAACGATCTGCATTGCCAGCGCCTTATCTTCGGTATTACCCTTACTAAGAGTCCTGGCGATTTGCCCATAAACCTTTTCAACGCCCTTCCTTGCTGCGCTGAATTTGTCTTGAATTGGATTGCTACGCGGCGTACCCGCCTTTATCTCTTGTTCGGCAGTTTGCTTTCGCGCCTTGGTTATCAGTGAAGGCGAATCACGTTTGCCTTGCTCAAACTCCAAATCGATATTATGCACGGCTTGTTTCTCGGCCTTCTTAACCACCCCTCGCGCTCGGCGTGGTGTTGCATTGGCCTCTATCCCTCTTTCTCGTAACTGTTCTGCGAACCCTACCCGCCATAATTGTAAATCGGCCTTTCGTGGATTCAAGCGAACGCCATCATGGGCCACCGCTTTAACAATCAGGTGAACATGTGGATGTCTTTCATCCTCATGTGATGCAAAAACATATTGATGATTTCGGAATTGTGCGGCGGCAAATGCGCGGGCGGAATCTTTTACTGATTCCCTGTCGGTACCGGGAGGCATAGACAGAATAATGTTGAAGGCCTCTTTACGCTTTTGACCTTCTTCGGGTATACCAATCCGCCCCCTTGCCCAAGCGTCGCGAACATCCTTAACACCATCAAGTCCTTTATGTAGGTCGCCGTTCTCATCTTCGATTTCTATCTCTCCATCACGCGAAATGTATTCAATACTCGCCTCGATGTGCTTCATGTTCTTGCCGCCGCCGGTAATTTTTACCATAACCTCCGGCACTCGTTTTGTAGTCCGTGCGAGTTTTTCACGCGTCGCGGGTCCACTCGGTTTTTCGGGCTTTGACTCCGCGTTCTTGCCGCTACGGATGTTTTTACCCTTTCGCCCCTTAACAGGCGAATAATCTACTCTTTCGCCCCAATCCTTAAAGATTCCGTCACTGTTTGTAGTCATTCGACATCCCACCTTTCGAGGCTTGCGCGAATGGCCGAGCTTACGGCATCTATATGTTTGTCGATACGTGTTCGAAGCCGTTCTATCGCGTCCACGGTAACGGGTTCAAGACGACCTTCGTTTAAACGCTTGGCAACCTGGTTTAAGTTGCGACCAATCGACAATAATTGATAATTCGATTCGCCAAGTGCTTCAACTTCCTTCATGCCGAACTGTGGTTCGTGCGTAAGGCCCGCACGGATAGCGTCAACGATCCATCGACGCTGAGAACAACGTTCAAGATTCGCCCGTTTTAATATTGCCTCTTTCTCGGATTTTGTAAGCAATATTTCAAATCGTATTTTTGGCTCGCCATCCGGCAATTCCTTCGTCTGCCTAAATGTCTTCGGCGGCGGATTCTTAGCCGCCTTCTCTAACTGTTGTTCGATTGCCTCCTTTATGGCTGCGCCTGGTGTCTTGCCAAGACTGGCGCAATACGCCACCCAGCGGGCCTTTAAAACTGGCCCCAGATGGATGTTCATTGCCCGGCTTGGTTTGTCCATATCGGTTCCAAAAAGGTTATGTGATTAAAAATGGTGTGGCATTATATGTGCGATGTGCGCACATTATACCGGCGTTTAGCCTATCCTGCAATCCTACACACCATCACAATAAGTTCGTCATGACGAACTAAATGAGCCAAAAAAACCGCCTTTAGGCGGTCGCTTCAAACGGCTCCCTTTCAGCCAGAAACCTTACACTCTCGCCGAATAAGTTTAAAACCAACAACAAGGCCTACCTTCTCAAATTGACCGACGGCTAACTCAATTGCATCTGATGCCGGCAACATAGATAAATAAAATTTATCGGTGTTGGCCTCCATGCGCTCAATCGCAAACAAGGTACCATCCTTAGATAGAAAACCAACCGACAACGGAAAACGTACCCCACGCATAGAAAACGCCCGTGGTTCAGAATTACCCCAACTAAACAACATTCCATTACCAGCATGTTCGCGGCCCGCTAACCCCTTACTACGCTGTTCAACGGTAGCGGCTACCGGTATAGACTTAATAGAAACACCACCTGAGAAAAAAAGATCACAAGTACCAGATTCGGCCGCGTGTGCTTCCCCACACACACCAACGAACGGCAAAAGTAAAACACCTAGAGCCGTTAGTTGCCGCCTATTCATTTGTCAGTATCCGTAAGCAAGTTTATCTTGCATTGGCCCGCGTCTACTTCAGCATCACCGCCGCCGTCCTCATAACGGATGTGCAATAAACCCGGTGTAGATGGTCGCTTATTTAAAATCACCGCCGCCGAACGGCCATCATATTCAACGAGCAATAAAGGCTTGTTCATCCGTTGCGGATCGGAAATAGCCCGACCTTTAGGCCAGCTAGTAAGCTCCCCATGATCGTTACCGCCTTGGTCGTCATCATTATCGGTATCGACCTTCTTGGACTTTGGCGGCTTAGCGTCGCCTTTGATAGTAGAGCCACCCGACGAAGAAAGTTCGTCATGACGAACTTTTTCGTTATCAGCGCCGGTTAACTGTACCTCTTCGCTTTTTCCACCTTCTTCGCCCACCGGCTGACTAATAGGGCTAACCTGCTTTTTCTTGCCACTTAATTCGCCGGCCAATTCAGAAACAGAACGTCGGGTAATGTCCGCCCCGTCCGCACACCATTTATCGACCTGCTCAGGGTATTTGTCGTGTAGTGTTCGTAAATCGTAAAGCGTTCTGGCGGATGTGCATTTACCTGCGTTATAGATTTCTTCAACACAAGCAGGCGGATCGATTAACGCAAGATGCTCAGCAATGTACGATTTAGTTTTCGAAAGCTTTTTCGCAATAACAACCTGTTTTTCTCCTTTGTCTATCCTCTTTTTTAAAAAAAGAGCAAGTTCCATAGGGGTCAAATTTTCACGCTGTATATTTTCAATTACCTGGTCGTAATCATCGTGCGAAGCATCGATGAAAGCCGGAATAGTATCTTTTCCGGCAGCAGACGAACCACGATACCGGCGAGCACCATAGTTAAGAATCCACTTGCCCGACTGGACAGGGTGAGGGCGAACAGAAACAGGCGTCTTAACGCCCTTTTCCTTAATGCTCTCAGTCATTTCTTTCATGGATTCTTCGGAAAACTCGATACGCGGTTGATCGGGGTCTTCTTCAATATCCGTTAGCGGAATATCCAAAGGTTTGCCAGTATGCGCCACATGCTGCGGCTTCACCTCTGGCTTATCTTCTAATGCAGATAGATCAAGGGCCATTTATATAACTCCCATAGTCGTTGCGATTTGCTCAAAAACCGGCCTGATTTGCGTCCAGGCATCACGGCCAGACGTTTTACCAAGCTTCCAAATTGGCAAGCCAACGGCTTGCGATTCAGGTACAGCAGTTGATTTTTTGATTGCCGCGAAACCTGTCGCCATTGGAATTAGAAGCTTCGCGAAGTGGGTAGACAAATCGCGAAAGTTATCCCGTTGGAAAGGTGTTGGTTCAACCAGATTTGGCAAAATACCAATCAACTGAAGGGTAGGGTTCAAGGTCGCCTGAATCTTCCGAATGCCGATATTGTCATGATTGAGAAGATCGCCAATACCGTCGATAGCTTCTTGATTCAACTGCAAAGGAGACAAAACATAGTTACTCACGACTAGAGCTGCAAGCTGGCGAATGTCAGGATTAGGGTTCGTATCTATGATGCAAACGTCGAATTGTCCATCAACAGTTTTTAGAAACGATTGCAAGTTAGTGGCAAAGCTATTGTGTTTGTCGGCTTGCTTTTCCATTCGAAGCAGTTCGGCGTTATCAGCCGAAATCAAGACAAATTCAGCGTTTTCAACTTCGCCGCCGTCGATCCGTGTTGACAATAGGCGGCTTGCCGCCAGTTGCGAAATAGCGGCGATTGCTCCGGTGCGAATTGCCTTCGATGTATTTCGTTGATGGTCAAGATCAATAACCAAAACTCGTTTTTTCATAACAAGGTTAAAAAAATAGGCCAATTGAACAGCAACGGCGGATTTGCCAACACCGCCTTTTTGATTTGCTAACACAAGCGTTTTCATGCTCAGTTCCCCTTTAAAAAATTTCGAATGGTGGTGGCCGATGCAGTGACATTATTTTCAGCAAGAAAAGTAATGATTTGCTCAACCGTGTAACCTTTTTCGTGTAGTGTTTGTATTTCAGGTTTAAACAACTCAAGTTCTATTTTCGGAAGCTTTGGTTTTTCACGAGCCATAAACGACTGAAGGCGAACCTTGTCAGCTTTTTCGACAAACCGAGTTCGAATAACGTTGGCCTGTTGGGGCGACATATCATGCATTGCGGCAGCTTCCGAAAGAGGAACTCCATCAATAATTAACGCTTTTGCGACGCCTAACGAACGATCAGACCAACGACGTAACTGAAGTGAAACACGTTCAAATAGGTCGTTATCAATCTCTGGTGTAAAAGACATGGCGAAAGCTCTATTGAAATTCACCACTGGTATCAAAAAACGACGGCCCTTGGCTTTGCAATACTGACGTAATGACGTTATTAGACATCTCTATTCTCCTTATTTTGAATTCACATATGAGCTAAATCAGTGCGGATTGGATGCATTGACCGCAACTAAATTATAACAGAAACAAAACATTTATAAAACACAATATAAAACAAAATTAAAACAATTAGCGTCTAATATGATTCACTGAAAATATGCGTTATCCACAAAATCTGGTAGTCAAATACAGGAAAGCTATAGGAACGTATAGGTTTATTTATATAGGGTAGCGTCCTTGTAAAACCGCCGTAGCCCAATAGCGACGCGGGCTAGAAGGATATTAAGATTGCTATCCTCAAGACAATTTCAGCGCGGGAGCAAGACAATTTCAGCGCACAAAAAAGCGTGAACCTTTATAAAACAACGACTTAGAGCAAGACAATTTCAGCGTAAAAACAAGACAATTTCAGCGTGGATAACTTTAGTCGTCCACAGGGTAATCCACAGCCAAATAAGCAACGAGCAAGACAAATTCAGCGTTGATCATGCAGCGAGTTAATTAGCGGCAGGGGAGGGCTTTAATGCCGCCAACATCGCCGCGTTTTGGGTTTTAGTCGCTTCCAACTGGCCGCGTAATGTAGCGGCTTCTTCGCGAGCTTCAGCGGCGGCCATACGAGCCTTATCACACTCTGTTTCGGCTTTAGCCATACGTTCGGCGCTTCGGTGAACTTCCTCTGCTGTACGTTTCCGTTGTTCAGCGTGTAGCTGATCTGAAGCTTCGGCCTTGGTGCGCGTCTCCGTCAACTCAGTGCGCAATTGTTCAATAATAGCGTCCGATTTCGCGATTTGAGTAGCAAGCGAGTCGCGTAGTTGCTCGATGGTTAAATCGGCTTTTTCAGTTTGGGAGGCTAATACCTCGCGCAATTGTTCGGTGCGTGCATCGGCTTTCTCGGCCTGCTTTGCGGCTTCTTCGGCTCGATCCTGGGCTTTATCGCGCTCGATCCGCAAGCGGTCGGCCTCTGTGTGAGCATGATCTAGTTCGGCGCGAAGATCGGCGGCGCGGTGCTCTATCTCATCGGCCTTTTGTTCGGCAAGGGTTGCTTTTTGTTCGGAAGAGAGTAGGGCATGTTGTACGTCTTCAAGCTGCTGCGCGATAGCCTGGCCAGTCGTTCCGGCAACCTCTACAAGCCGTTCCAGTTCTACAATCCGAAGGTGTGCAGTCTCAAGCTCGGCGGCTTGTTTCTCATAGGCATCGGATTGTTCAACAGACAACTGAAGCAAGTCGGCCTTTTCTGATTCGAACGCCGCCCTGGCGGTATCTAACGATTCATTAGCGAGTTGCTGGGCTGTTTCCCAAAGGTTTTGCCCCATACTCTGTAAAACACCGTGCAAGTTAGCCGGTAACGGCTCGCGCACAGCTTGTACCTGTTTGCGCTGATTCTGCCGCCACTCTTGCATAACTTCGACAACGTTGTTCATGCCGGCACGACTACGTTGTCGGACGGCTTCAACATTTGGATATTCTCCGGTTTCACTAGCCGCGTGAAGCTCGTCGGCAGCATCAATAATACGTTTTCTTACTTCTGGATTTAAGGCCATTCTAAATACCCCTGGAAATTCAAACTCTGTGGTGTAATGCGGTCTTACGTGGTTTATCAGCAATACTTATTTTCAAATTCATTCTGCTCGATCAGCAATTGATCGTAGCGAAGTTTTGTAAATGCACTAAGAGAATTAAGGTCGCCGTTGCAGCCATTCCATATATTATCAATCTGACTCATACGCCTTTCCGCTTTTTCCTGCTCTTGATCGCACGGGCCAACCATGCGCTGTAATTCAGCTAAAGATTCAGCATTTCTGATCGCGGTTATTAACAGTGATAAGGTGATTGTATTCATGATCCACTCCGAGCCAGACAAAATAAATAATAGTTATAATAGTAATATTACTATTATCATTACTACGCAAGTTAAAAAAAGGCCTTAACCTAAAAAAACCGGTTACTTTTGTCCGCAAGATGCCGCAAGGCGTCTTTCATAGCGAACAAACCGCTATTTGCCCGGCCCTCAAGACGGCCTAACGCGACCATCAGCGCGTCATACTCTTTTGCTCGAACTAGGCCCCTTGTCTGGCCGCCTCGATCCGTGCCGGATCACACCCAATATAATCGCGCCGCCTTGGCTCGCCTTGCTTAAGTGGATACAGCAAATAGAAATATTTCGGCTGACCGTCGCTATCCTTCCGCCAGTATTCAGAGGCATAAATCAACCCCAGCGCTTCCAGTTCGGCCATGCGCGTTGTAATGACCGCCATTTCCGAAGCTAACGCCTCGATCAACGGTTTAACCTCGTTGGCCAGCGACATCAATTCGGTGATGTGTTTGTTTTTCTGAGACATAATTACACTCCTGATAAGGCGTTGAAAGCCGCCACCAACAACACCGAGAAAGACACGGTGCCGAACATGGATGCCAAAAATAACAGCGCCAAAAACTGAGCATAAACAGCCCCAGCGCCGACCGCGAGAACACCCCGTAGAATGTACGTCGCTAATGCCACGATTAGATCATCAAGGTATTTCATGGATTACTCCTTTCAAATGTTTGGGCTACTCATTGGCGACAGATCCCACAGAACCAAGTTTGATTGTTGTCACCAAATAATATAGATACGCCATTGTCTAATTTTCATGCTCTGCCCCACACATTGCGTTGCAAGATGCTTGAGCCGGCTTTTGATTTTGTAGTTTGTGAACCATATCGGTGTCCTCCTTTAGTATTGATAACATTGCTTCGCTGAGTGCCTTTCGCCGTAGTTGCACGTATCGCGGACCGGACGGATAAGGCGTATTGCAAGGGCGAAACCGGAAGCCGCAGCGCAAGCGAGCATAGCGAGTGCGAACGGGTGAGGATTTCGGGCGTAGCCTTACCCTTGTAATGCGTCCCGGCTGGTCTACCGTATGTGCAGGCGAAAGGTTCACAGCGAAATAAGCAACTCATCAACGAAGGAGGGCATGGATGTGGAAACGTCCTAATTCAGCGGGGTACCGCTGAGCGGCCGGGTAATGACCCGGCTTAATGTGAGGTACGAACGACGTACAAAGCAGGGCGGTAGCCTTGCGTCTTTAAAAGGGATAAGCCCCAGCGGCAAAGGGGTGTTGAGCCTGATAAGGCGAAACGCCCCTTTTTGAGCGCGGCACGGCGGCCTGATGGTTGTAAGCGTTAGCTTACAAGTCCGCAACGCGACCGAGCGAATAGCGAGCCAAGAAGGGCGTCCGGTTTTTCGCGATAGCGAAAATGCCCCAAGGAATCAAAAAAAGGCCGTTGATGAGGACGACATATACACAGATTTTCGCTTTTTCGGGGGCAGAGTGGAGGCCCCCACGCGAAAATATGTGCATATGTCTTGATTTTTGATTTTAAACCCTCGCGACCAAATTGGTGACAACAATCCCCCGGTGCCGGCCGCGGTCGGTAGCTGGTGTGTCGCCAACCCTTAAAATCATAACGTGTTACGTTTAGTCAAAAACTACAACAAGGAAAGTTGTCTAGGCGTAGATGGGATGGCAACAGAAACCGACGCCGAAACATGTGTAGGGCTAGGATACAAGACAAGCCCATTACGACTATCGGAAACCCTAGCGGCTGGGTAAATTATTTGAACATGCTTCAGCTCGCGCAAAAATGCCCGTTTGAAATCGCGCAAACCTTGATCGGTAACGGCATAACCAGCCCCAAATTGTCCAGACAACGAAATCCAAGGAATCGTTGTTCTTTTTGAGAGGTAGCTCATCCGATGTGTGAGCCACACATAAATATCCAGCGCAAGCGGCGACTGGCGAAGTGCGCGAATGGCCCGCATGTCAAACGGTAATTTGTGTTCTACGCATTCATTGAAGAACCGTTCCGACAAAAACACGCGCGATTGCCATTCGCCGGCTTCCTCCGGATTCTGAGGCGTCCACCAATCGACGCCATCGGCCAGCAAGACGTTTTGCAGCGCCCACTTATCCTTTCCTTCATAGTGACAAGAAATAACCGAACTAAACAGCGTCGTCATGGCGTGCTTTAATCGAGTAATGTCGCCACGCTTGCCACCCGTACTATGCAAACCAAGTTCGGCCAAATATGACGCGAGATTAGGCCCAAGGCTAAGCTCGCGTTGGCGTTGTTGTGCAACTTCAGTGCAAACCCAAGTCAACAGTAAGCGGGGCAGGGTGCCGTAAGGCAACCCTTCAGGGTGAGCGGTCATCATCGTCAGTGTAAAGTCGCCATTCTTCCGGACGAATCGATAATCTTTAATGCGGCGATGCGGCAAAGTCGCAATCGCCAAGGAACGCGTCATAAAGCCAAGCGTTCCGGCGCTCTTGGCGTCTTCGGCCTCGATGGCAAGATGTGTCTCGATCAGCTCACGAACCCGGTCAGGTAATTGGCCGGCCTGGTAGTCGTAAACCGCCATTTCATTTGAACTCGAAGCGGATTCTTTACGAGGGCTTTTGACGATCTTGTTTGAAGCGCGAGGCTTCTTAGCCGGCGTAGCCGGCTGGATCGTAGTTTCTTCGATAGAAGAGCTAGACGGGATACGTCTATTCTCCGCCATCTTGGCGGCGACTTCTGCCGCCGTCGCGGGAGATAAGCCGGCTTGAATAAGCTCAGCGCGATAATCGTCTTCGTTATATTCGACAATTGGTTTACTCATGACGGCCTATCTCAGTTCAAAGGGGTTGAGTTTAGTGGTAGCGACGACGGCCGGTAAAATCGTAATGCGTGAAAAACACATAAAAAAGAGTACCGAGATAAAACGCAACCGGTAAACCTGTTGCCGCGTAAATTGAAAGCGCCGCCCAACGTGGGGTTGTAAGCCGGAACCGCCGAAAATTTTGTCACGCCAAAATTCGTTCTGAGTCATGCTAAAACTGACAATGGCCCTTAAATGGAGTAGACCCGCCAGTTGGCCCAGTGGGAGCGCAGCTACAATTTGACGACATATTAGGTTAGGCTAATTGAACAAGGCGACAAAAATTAGCGCTGCACCTCAATCTCTGCCGACTGAATACCAATCGCGATTAGCGCCAGCAACTTTGCGAATCGATACAGTCCGGGATATTCGGCACAAAGATCGTTCATTCCGCTACCGTCGGAAACCGCAAAAACCCCCAAATAAATTTAAAAGCGCTGATGTGGCCTAGGGGGCTCTATTACGCCTTTACGAAGGAATCATCACGTCTACCTTTTTAGCGGTCGGCAATAGGACGGATAGCTACTTTTGCCTTAATAAGCGTGCACAAAGAACCATCTTCCTGATAATAACCGTATTCAAATGTCGGTGTGCTTCTGCCTTTTTTAGCTAAGTCAGTGCGTATTTGCCGCTCTATTTCCGGAGACATATGAAAAATGAGTTCTAAATCACTTAGACCTTGCGCTCTAAAATCCAGCTGTAACGAACTTGTCAAAACCCTATGGTCGGGGAATAATTTCTGACATGCCATTGCTGCAATAGGATCAGCCAGACAGGCTTGGAATCCGCCAAATAAACTACCCCCGACATTAGTTGCAATCCAGCTATGTGGCAAACGGATTTTGATAGTGCGCCAGTCGGGAGACAAAACCAGTACTTTAATGCGCATTAACCAAAAGAAGGGCAGGCACTCGATTCTTTTTTTATCTGATAACAACGGTGTGTTCCAGATAAAATGACGTAGGTTCATCGCTGCGTCCCGATGCTTCCTGATGCGCTAGTTTCGCCGCCGCTGCGGCCGATGCGAGTGCCTGCTACCACGGCTTAAATGACCCGCTTTAGGGGTTCTTTGTCCAATTCGTCGCCCAGTAGTGCCTGGAGCATTATCTCCCCGGCACCTTATCGGCGATGACGGTTGGCTCGCTTTCGAGTGCGGTCTGAACCTGTTGTGGGATTTCATGATTGGGCAAAATGCTGTTCCCCTGATTCGTTTGTTGCAACAGGCAGTCGATTTCCGCTTCTGCTTCGCGCCAGTCTTCCGCCATGTCGCCGCCAGCAAAGCCGTGCTTTTCGGCGCGGTAATAGGCGGCTTCAGCGATCATTCGATAGCGCTCCTCTGGTGTTACGAGCGGACGATTCGGTTGCTCGGCAACGGCTTGAGCCGTCTTTTTAGAGGCGGCAGTAGATTTTGATTTGGTCATGGGGTGTACTCCTATTTAATCAGTGGTTTTGCGCGCGCTGGCGTTGGTTATCTTGCCCTTGCCGACGGCCCCCGCCAGCAGGGTGTGATAATAGTTATTCAATCAGTCCTTCGGCCTTGAGCGCCGCCTGCACCGCAGGACGTGCGGCGACGCGGCCCTGATAGGCGACCAGCACTGGCCATGGGGCAAGATCGACACCGACGTAATTGCCCCAGCCCAGTACGGTGAAAAGATAGGCATCAGCCACAGTAAAATTGTCGCCCATTAGCCAGCGTTTGCCATCGAGCCGGGTACTGACATGATCGAAACGCCGGGCCAGTTGCGCCTTGACGAGGTCTTTCCAGGCTTCCGGCGCCTGTGGATTGAACAGCGCGCCGAAGCTCTTGTGCAGCTCGGTAGAGATGAAGTTGAGCCATTCCATCAGGCGGTAACGCTCGATACTGCCAAGCGGCGGCACCAGCTCTGTTTCCGGCACATGGTCCGCGAGATACTGGATAATGGCCGGACCTTCGGTCAACACTTGACCGTCATCGAGCAGCAGGGCGGGTACGTAACCATTGGGATTGATCGTGCGGTAATCGACGCCGGTTTCTGTTTTACCGCTGGCTAGGTCGACCTGCTCGGTTTCATAGTGGAATCCACCCTCTTCGAGAACGATGTGGGGCGATAACGAACAAGCGCCGGGGCTGTAATAAAGTTTCATAGTGTGGTCTCCTCAGGCTAGAAAAATGGGTAGTAGGTATCAGTCGTGCTCACCACCGCAGGTGATGCAGGCGAGACGGCAGGTTGAGCGCTGTAAATCTATTGATCCATAGGTTACTCCGCAGGAAATTAACAAGAAGCTTCATTCGGTCAATGGCCGCCCGCCGCGCCACCGGCATCCGCCGATACTTTTCTGACCAATGGCATCAGCAATAAGGCCAGGAAAAAAACCAGGCTGAGGATATGAAACAGCGTATTGAGGGTAATCACCTCGGCTTCTCGCATCACCAGGCCGTAAAGCTGCTTGAGTGCGGCCAGTTCGCTGTCCGATAACGACAAGCCGGCCATGCGTTCCTGCAAGCCCGCCAGTAGCGATTGCGCTTGTGGAGACCCCGGCGCCACCGATTCACGCAACACGGCATAATGCTCCTTGTTCAATTGAATCATTAGCGTGTTAGAGACGGCAAGGCCGATGGCACCACCCAGGTTGCGCATCAGATTGTAAAGTCCGCTGGCATTTTTGACTTCTTCCGGCGGCAAAGTGCCCAAGGCCAGCGAATTGATGGGCAGAAAGGCAAACATCAGGGCAAAGCCACGCAAGGCCTGCGGCCAAAAAAACTCCCAGTAGCCTGACTCATTAGTGAGATCGCCGTTCATCCAGGCACCCAGCCCATAGAGAGACAAGCCCATCGCCATCATCAGCCGTGAATCCAATACTTTGGCGAGGGGGCCAGCGACGAAGGCCGACAGCAGCTGAAACAGTCCTGTGACCATCACATATTGGCCAATCTGCAGGCTATTAAGACCTTTGACGCTGGCCAGATACACCGGCATCAAATAAACGGTGGTGTACATACCGATGCCGAGGATGAAGCTGAACACACAGCCCACGGCGAAGTTGAGATTGCGGAATGCCCAGAGATCGACAATAGGGTGTTCGATGGTCAGTTCGCGATAGAACATGGCGATGCCGGCGATGGCGGCAACCACGCTAAAAAACACGATCTCGCGGCTATCAAACCATTCCTTCCGCACCCCTTCTTCCAGCACAAATTGCATACTGCCGAGAAAGACGATGATGTAGACGATGCCGAGAAAATCGATTTTTTCGAGCAATTTCCAGTCCGGTTCATCCACCCGCACGAACAGCCAAGTGCTCAGACAGACCAAAAATCCTGGTAACAGATTGATCAGAAACAGCGCTTTCCAAGAAAATGCTTCGGTAAGATAGCCGCCCAGCACCGGTCCCGCCGTGGGTGCGATGGTCACCACCAGGCCGACGACGATGAACATGGACGGTTGAAGACGGGGCGGAAACATCGTGTAGATCACCGCAAACACGGTGGGAATCATAGCGCCGCCAAACAAGCCTTGGAGGGCGCGAAAAACGATCATCGAGGGCAGATTCCAGGATAAGGCAACAAACAGGCTCATCAGCGTAAAGCCGCCGCAAGACAGCACGAACAGGTAACGGGTCGACAGCGCCCGGCTCAGCCAGCCGGATAGGGGGATAATCACCACTTCGGCGATCAGGTAGGCGGTTTGCACCCAGGCAATCTCGTCTTTTGTAGCCGCCAATCCTGCCTGGATCTGTTGCATCGAACTGGCGACGATCTGGATGTCCAGAATCGCCATGAAAATGCCGAACACCATGCCGAAAAAACCGAACCATTGTTGCGGGGTGAGCGGTTTTTCAGCCGCACCGCCATGACTCTCCGGCACGTCTTCGGCGGCTATAGTCTCTGTGGTCTTGATCATGTTGCGCTACTTTACTCGAACCTTAACCTCGGTGGACAGTCCCGGTCTCAGACGAGTTAAGTCGGTACCGGGGCGGAACGAAATCTTCACCGGGACACGGCGTACAATTTTGGTGAAGTTGCCGGTGGCGTTTTCCGACGGCAACAGACTGAATTCCGAACCGGACGCAGGTGCGAAACTGTCCACTGACCCTTCGAAGACCTCACCGGGGTAAGCATCAACGTAAATCCCCACCGCTTGCCCCGGCTGCATCCGGGCGATCTGGGTTTCCTTGAAGTTCGCTTCCACGAACAGGCCATCGTCCGGAATCAGAAAGCCGAGCGCACTGCCGGGTTTGACCAATTGCCCGACCTGCACGCTGCGATTGCCGATGACGCCAGCTATTGGCGCTACGATACGGGTATTCCCCAGGTCGATGCGGGCCAGCTCCAGCGCGGCCTCGGCGGCTTTGACACGGGCGCGGGTTTCCTCGATTTGCGCATCCAGAGTAGCCAATTCACTTTTCGCTCCCTGCACGGCCGAACTGAATTTATCCCGATGGGCGGATGCCTGGGTGTAAGTAGACTGGGCGCTATCATGAGATTGCGCGGAAATAGCCCCCTCCTGGGCGAGATTGCCGTAACGCTTCAAATCCTTGCCGGCGCGATTCAGATCGGCATTGGCGGCAGCGATATTCGCCGCCTCCTCGCGTATTTTGGCGTTTTGGGTGAGTTTGTTGGCTTCCAGGGTCTGGATGTGCGCTGTTTCCATCAGCACCTGGGCTTCAGCCTCGGCGACACGGGCCTTAAAGTCATGATCATCGATCACCACCAGCAGGTCGCCTGGCTTCACCTTCTGGTTATCCACGAACAACACCTCCTTGACATACCCGGTCTCCTTGGAGCTAATCAAGCTGATGTGCGCCTTCAGATAGGCGTTGTCGGTAGTCTCGAAAGGATGGATCGCCTTGAGCCAATAGACGATGCCAGCCGCGATTGCGACCATGAGCAGAAAAGAGATTAATAGGGTTTTTTTGGAGAGAGGGAGTGACATAAATTTTTATTGCCTAACTAAACGGTGTAGTTTAGTATAATCACTGACCCCGCTTTGATGCAACGAAATTATTCAATCCTTAAGATGAACAATCCTAACAACCCCAAACGACAGGCTATTCTCAATGCGGCTAAGCGCGTTTTTATTGCCCACGGTTACAGCGGCACCAGCATGGAAGCCATCGCCGAAGCCGCGCCGGTGTCGAAACCGACTCTTTACAACCATTTTAAAGGCAAACAGGAGTTATTCGCCGCAGTGATCGAGAGTCAGTGCGAGGCGGTATTGAACACCCTTTCCAGCGTCAAGACCGAACTCCTCGACCCGGTTGCCGGCTTGAAAGCCATTGCCGGCGCTTTCGTCGAGCTGATTTATGCCGAGGAAGCCTTGCAACTTTACCGGCTGATCATCGCCGAGCAGAAACATTTTCCGGAATTGGGCGAACTGGTTTACCGTTCCGGCCCGGAACCGGTGTTGCGGCAATTGTCGTCTTACCTCGCCGAACTGCATGCACGTGGCGCCTTGCATATCGCCGACGTAGAAACATCGAGCCGGTTATTTTTGGATATGTTGAAAGGCGATCAACATTTCCGCTGCCTGCTGGGTTTGCAATCCGGCCTAGAGGATGCGGCAAAACAACGTCTGATCGACGCTGCGGTTTCTTTATTCCTCAAAGGTCATGGTCATGATGCATAAAACCGGCTGGTTATTACTGTTGGGCGGTTTGGCCGGATGCACGATGGGGCCCGATTACCGCAAAGTCGAGCCTGCGGTTCCGAAGCATTGGCAGGCAGGACAAGTACCGGAAGCGGGCTTGAAACCGGCCAGTCCGGAGGCCTTGAAAAACTGGTGGAAAAGTTTCGGCGATGCGCACCTGAACCATCTCATGGACCAAGCGTTGGCGGGAAACCTTGATGTCAAGATAGCCATGACCCGTATCGATCAGGCACGCGCCGAACGTCGCGGCACCCGTGCGGAATTGTTTCCGACCGTTAACTTGACGACGGGAGCGCAGCGCCAAGACAACCCCTTCCCCGGCTTGGCGCCCGGTATCAAATACAATATGTTCGAACTGGGTTTCGACGCCCTCTGGGAAGTCGATTTGTTTGGTCGTGTGCAACGCAGACTGGAGGCCGCCACTGCCGATCTGGAGGGCGCTGGCGAACAGTATCACCAGTCCCTGGTGACGCTGACGGCCGAGTTGGCGCGCAGTTATGTTGACTACCGCAGTCTTCAAAATCAACTTCGGATTACGCGCTCGAATCTGAAGTCGCAGCAGCAAACGCTGGAACTGACCGAAAGACTCAACGCCGAAGGCGTAGGAACCCGGCACGATGTGGTGCGGGCGCGGGCCCAGACCGAGACCACGGACGCCCAGATTCCGGCGCTGGAAGCAAGGCTGGTCGCCGCATTGCGGCAACTGGAAGTCCTGGTGGGACGTCAACCCGGTACGCTGGATGCCGAATTGAATTCCACTGAAGCCGTGCCGGCAGCGCCGGGACGGGAGATTCTGGCTTCGCCCGCCGAAATGATACGCCGCCGCCCGGACCTTCGCGTGGCTGAACGCCAGCTCGCAGCGGCAACGGCCATGCAAGGGGCGGCCATCGCGGAATTGTTTCCGAAAATATCGTTGTCGGCTTTTGTAGGTCTGCGTAACACGGATATCGAAAGCCTGTTCAAATCGGCCGCCTTCTCCTACGGCACCGCCGCCAACCTGTTGCAACCCTTGCTCAATTTCGGCCGCATCCGCGCCGGCATCGACCTGGCCGACGCCAAGCAAAAGGAGGCCTATCTGACCTTGGAAAAGGCAGTACTCGAAGCCCTTCGGGAAACGGAAACCGCTTTGACGCGTTATCTCAAGGAGGAAGTTCGCCGGCAGACGTTGACGCGTGCGGTGGCAGACCACCAGGAATCGGTACGTCTGTCGCAATTGCGTTATCAGGAAGGTGTTTCCACATTTCTGGACGTGCTGGATGCCCAGCGCGCACTTTATGCGGTTGAAATCGAGCTGGCGCGTTCCGAAGCCGAGACTTCCACGAATCTGATCGCCGTGTATAAAGCGCTGGGTGGCGGCGCGAACGCCCAGATGTAGCTGCAAATGTTCCAGGAGAAGTGATGAACAAACAGATAAAATCGATACTGACATTCACCCTCCTCGGCATTGCCATCGCGTCGGCTGTGGCGTGGTGGATCTTACGCCCCAACGGCTTACCGGATAGCATTGTCAGCGGTAATGGCCGCATCGAAGCCACCGAGATCGATATTGCCACCAAGATTCCCGGCCGTATTGCCGAAGTCCTGGCGCGGGAAGGTGACTTCGTACAGGTTGGCAAGGTGCTTGTGCGCATGGACACGCAAACACTGGAGGCACAGAAAGTCGAAGCGCTGGCTCAGGTGCGTCACGCAGAAAGCGCCTTGCAAACCGCGACCTCCATCATTGCCCAGCGTGAGAGCGAATATCAGGCGGCATTGGCGGTCGTCGCCCAGCACCGGGCCGAACTCGATGCCGCCGAAAGCCGCCTGGCGCGATCACGCCGACTGGTTGGGGAAGGGGCAACGCCCAAACAGGAAGTTGATGACAATCGTGCGCGGGTGCTGGGCATCCAGGCCATGATCAGCGCCGCGGAAGCTCAGGTCATGGCGGCGCGTGCCGGTATCGAGGCGGCGAAATCACAGCGTGTACAAGCTCAAGCGCAAATCGAGGCGGTCAAAGCTACCGTTGTCCGCCTGCAGGCGGATATCGACGACAGCGAACTGAAAGCGCCGCGCGACGTGCGCGTGCAATACCGCATCGCCGAACCCGGCGAAGTGCTGGCTGCCGGTGGCCGGGTACTGAACACGGTGGATTTGTCCGACGTCTATATGACCTTCTTTTTGCCCACCGCCGCCGCCGGCAAGGTTGCGCTCGACAGCGACATCCGTCTAGTACTCGATGCCCTGCCCAACTATGTGATTCCGGCCAAAGCCAGCTTCGTCGCCAGCGTCGCCCAGTTCACGCCCAAAACGGTGGAGACCGAGAGCGAACGCCTGAAGCTGATGTTCCGCGTGCGGGCGAGAATCGATCCCGCTTTGCTGAAACAGCATCTCGATCAGGTCAAGACCGGCCTGCCCGGCAAGGCCTATGTCAAACTCGATCCGGCCGCCGAATGGCCCACCGAACTCGCGGTCAAGCTACCTGAATGAATACCGACGCCATCGCACCTGTGGTCAGCATCGAAGGCGTCACTCTGCGCTATCACGACAACCTCGCCCTCGATAACGTCAGCCTGACGATTCCCGCCAACCGCATGGTCGGTCTGATCGGCCCCGACGGTGTTGGTAAATCCAGCCTGATGGCGCTGCTCACAGGTGCGCGCAAGATGCAAGCCGGCAAAATCGATGTGCTGGGTGGCGACATCGCTGACGCAGCCCATCGCCGTGCCGTATGTCCGCGCATCGCCTACATGCCTCAAGGATTGGGCAAGAATCTTTATCTGACGCTTTCGGTGTTCGAAAATGTCGATTTCTTCGGTCGTTTGTTCGGTCACGCACAGGCGGAGCGCCATCAACGCATCGCCGAACTGCTCGAAAGCACTGGCCTGGCGCCGTTCCGCGACCGCCCCGCAGGCAAACTGTCGGGCGGCATGAAACAGAAACTCGCCCTCTGTTGTGCACTGATCCACGACCCCGATCTGCTGGTGCTGGATGAACCGACCACCGGTGTCGATCCGTTGTCGCGCGCCCAGTTCTGGGAACTGATCGAGCGGCTACGCGGACGCCATTCGGCTATGAGTGTACTGGTGTCTACCGCCTACATGGAAGAGGCTGAGCGCTTCGACTGGCTGGCGGCCATGGATGCTGGCAAAGTGCTCGCCACCGGTACCGCCGCTGAACTGCGCGAACTTACCGCCACCGACAGTCTGGAAGCCGCTTTCATCGGTCTGCTGCCGGAGGCCAAACGTCAGGGTCACAAAACGATTGTCATTCCGCCGCGCGACCCCCGTAATGGCTCGGAAATCGTTATCGAAGCCTACGATCTGACCATGCGTTTCGGCGATTTTGTGGCCGTCGACAAGGTCAGTCTACGCATCGAGCGCGGTGAAATCTTCGGCTTTCTCGGCTCCAACGGCTGCGGCAAGTCGACCACCATGAAAATGCTTACCGGGCTGTTGTCACCGAGCGAAGGCGATGCCAAGCTGTTCGGCGACGTCATTGATGCAGACAATATGGCTACGCGCAAGCGGGTCGGCTACATGTCGCAATCGTTTTCGCTGTATGCCGAGCTAACTGTTCGGCAAAATTTGGCGTTGCATGCCAGACTGTTTCATTTGCCTGATGCCGGCATTCCCGGCCGCATCGACGAAATGGCGCAGCGCTTTATGCTCGACACGGTACTGGACAGTATGCCCGACGACTTACCGCTGGGAATGCGTCAGCGTTTATCGCTGGCGGTCGCGGTGATCCACAGCCCGGATTTGTTGATTCTCGACGAGCCGACCTCCGGCGTCGATCCGGTCGCACGGGACCGGTTCTGGGAACTGATTATCGATTTGGCCCGCCGCGACCGGGTCACGGTGTTTATCTCCACCCACTTTATGAACGAAGCCGAACGCTGCGACCGCATCTCGCTGATGCACGCCGGCAAGGTCTTGGCCAGCGATGCCCCGGCCATGCTGGTGAAAAACAGCGGCCATGCTACGCTGGAACAAACGTTCATCGCTTATCTGAAACAAGCGGGCGGTGTCGACGACACACCTGTTGCCGAAGCGCCGACAGGCGTTTACGGACTTCCGATTCAAACACCGGCACCCAATCACGCCGTCGGCGCCCGTTTCAGCTGGCTGCGCCTGTTCAGCATCAGTGCACGTGAAGCCATCGAGCTACGCCGCGATCCCGTCCGCATCTCGATTGCCCTGTTCGGCACCGTATTTCTGATGCTCACATTCGGTTACGGCATCACCATGGATGTCGAGAATCTACGTTTTGCCGTGCTGGATCGTGATCAGACCTCGCTTAGCAGCAACTACGTACTCGATCTTGGCGGTTCACGCTATTTTATCGCTCAGCCGCCTATCACCGATTACGAGCAGCTAGACCGCCGCATGCGCAGCGGCGAACTTAGCCTGGCTCTGGAGATTCCACCGAACTTCGCACGCGATCTGCAACGCGGCGACAAAGTCAAAATCGGCGCCTGGATCGACGGCGCGATGCCGACCCGCGCCGAGAACGTGCTCGGCTACGTGCAGGCCATGCACCAGACCTGGTTACAGGAACAGGTGCGTCGCCACTCGACGACCCCGATGCCGGCCGGATTGATAAGCATCGAGACGCGCTTTCGTTACAACCCTGATGTCCTTAGCCTGCCGGCCATGGTGCCGTCGGTTCTTCCGATCCTGCTAATGTTGATCCCGGCCATGCTCAGCGCGCTCGGTGTGGTGCGGGAAAAGGAACTCGGCTCCATCCTGAATCTGTATGTCACCCCGGTCAGCAAGCTGGAATTTCTGGTCGGCAAGCAACTGCCTTATATCGCCATGGGCATGGTCAATTTCTTTTTACTGTGTGCGATGGCGGTGTGGGTGTTTAGCGTGGAACACAAGGGCGACTTTCTGTTATTTACCTTGTCCGCGCTGCTGTATGTGACCTTTGCCACCGGCTTTGGCTTGCTGATCTCAGTGTTCACCCGCAGCCAGATTGCCGCCATCTTCGCTACCTTCATCACCACCTTCATTCCGTCCAGCCGTTTTTCCGGCATGGTCGACCCGGTGTCGTCGCTGGAAGGTGGTGCTCGTCTGGTGGGTGAGATTTTTCCGGGCACCTATTATTTGATCTTCAGTCGCGGTACTTTTTCCAAAGCATTGGGTTTTGCCGAGTTGGGCCACTATCTGCTGCCGCTGGCTTTGTCGATTCTGGTCGTGGTCGGCCTGAGCGTCTTACTGCTCGATAAACAGGAGCGTTAATCATGCAGAGGCTACGTAATATTTTTAATCTCGGCATCAAGGAAATACGCAGCCTCGGCCGCGACACCTTTATGCTGGTGATCATAGTCTTCGCCTTTAGTGCTCAGATCTACGTGGTCGCCACCGGCCTTCCGCAGTCGCTGCACAAGGCGCCCATCGCCATCATCGACGAGGATCGTTCGCCGTTATCGGCACGTATCGCCAATGCCTTTTATCCACCACATTTCATGGCGCCTGTCTTCATCGATCAATACGCCGCCGATCTGGGCATGGATGCCGGCCTTTTTACCTTCATCTTGGATATTCCGCCCAATTTTCAGCGCGACCTGCTGGCTGGACGGCAACCGGCAATTCAGCTCAACGTCGATGCCACCCGCATCTCGCAGGCCTTCATCGGCAACGGCTATGTGCAGACCATCGTCAATGGCGAAGTGGCGACCTTCGTTCAAGGTCATCGCACGCTCGCGACGTGGCCGGTCGAACTGGAAACGCGGGCGCTGTTCAATCCGAACCTGAACTCAGCTTGGTTCGGCTCGGTAATGGAACTCGTCAACAGCATCACTGCACTGTCCATTGTCCTCACCGGGGCCGCGCTGATCCGCGAACGCGAGCATGGCACTATCGAGCATTTACTGGTTATGCCGCTGACGCCGTTTGAAATCATGCTCGCCAAGGTGTGGTCGATGGGTCTGATCGTGGTCGTCGTGGCGACGGCGTCGCTGGCTTTCGTCGTGCAGGGACTGCTGGAGGTGCCGGTTCATGGCTCAATCCCACTGTTCGTCGCCGGCATGACGCTATATCTGTTCACCACTACGTCACTGGGTATTCTCCTCGCCACAATGGCACGCTCAATGCCGCAGTTCGGCCTGTTATTGCTGGTTATTCTGCTGCCGCTGCAAATGCTGTCAGGCGGCATGACCCCGCGCGAGAGCATGCCGGTGCTGGTGCAGAACATCATGTTGGCGGCTCCATCCACTCACTTCGTCTCGCTAACTCAGGCTATCCTGTATCGTGGCGCCGACTTCAGCATCGTTTGGCCGCAATTTCTTGCATTAATCGCGATCGGAGGCGTCTTCTTCGTATTGGCGCTGACTCGTTTCCGCAATACCATTAGCTCGATGGCTTGATTAGGTCTTGAGCACGCCATGAAAAACGTACCCAACAACCTTAACCATCGCAAGTTCTTCAGCTTGAAGAATAATAGGAGTGAGATAAGTTGCAGCTCATGGCCGTTGTCAGCCTGTCGTAAAACACATGTTTTCCGACAGCTTGCTACCGATCTAAAATTTGCCTATCGAACAAGCCCTAAAAATATGCGATAAACCCTGTCGGAATGCGATACCATACGGAAACTAAATTTGATAGGTTTTTCGTCTATGTTAGTAGGCTACATGCGTGTTTCATCGGATTCGGATCGGCAGAGCACCGATTTGCAGCGCGATGCACTGCTGGCTGCCGGGGTAGATGCCCGGCACTTGTTTGAAGACCGTGCTTCCGGAGCAAAAGATGACCGAACAGGTCTGGCAAAGGTACTTGAATTTGTCCACCCTGGAGATGTGCTTGTGGTATGGAAACTGGATCGGCTGGGCCGGTCGTTGTCGCATCTGCTGGAAATCGTAAACACGCTTAAGAGTAAACAAGTCGCCTTCCGGTCTCTAACCGAGGGCATGGACACCACCACCGCATCCGGCGAACTTCTGTTCCATGTATTCGGCGCACTTGCCCAGTACGAACGAGCCTTAATTCAAGAGCGGGTTGTTGCCGGATTATCCGCCGCTAGGCGGCGTGGACGGATAGGCGGTCGTCCGCAAGCCATTACCGGCGAAAAACTGGACGCGATTATTGCCGCACTGAATGGCGGTATGTCCAAAGCGGCGGCTTGCCGCAACTTCGGTGTCAAACGGACTACCTTGATCGAAACCCTTGCGCGCATTGGTTGGACTGGTTCGAGTGGAACATCGTCACCATGATCGCCAAAAGCGAGCGATTAACAGTCCTCTCGGAAGCTGAACAAGTCGCCCTGTACGGCCTGCCGGATTTCGATGATGATCAGCGGTTGGAATACTTGGCTCTATCTGAAACAGAATTGGAGCTTGCGGCCAGCCGCCCCGGTCTTCATGCGCAGGTTTATTGCATTTTGCAAATCGGTTATTTCAAGGCCAAGCACAGCTTTTTCCGGTTTGACTGGAACGAAGTCGAAGACGATTGCGCTTTTGTCTTGAGCCGTTATTTCATCGGCGATGTGTTCGAACGAAAGCCGATAACCAACCATGAGTATTACACCCAGCGCGGGCGAATCGCCGAATTGTTCGGCTATCGGCTGTGGACATCCGACTTCCTGCCGCAGCTTGCACATCAAGTCGAGTCTATTGTACGGCGCGATGTCTCACCAGGGTTTATCGCTGCCGAATTGCTCATATGGCTTAACGAACACAAAATCATTCGGCCTGGCTATACCACTCTGCAAGAATTGATCAGCGAAACCCTATCTGCCGAACGCCGGCGGTTGGGCGGCCTGCTTGCGGAAATACTTGATGACGAGGCCAAAGCCTCACTGACCCAGCTCCTAGTGCGTGATGATACCCTGTCTCAATTAGCGGCGCTAAAGCAGGATGCCAAGAATTTCGGCTGGCGTCAGATGACCCGCGAACGCGAGAAGCGCACCCTGCTGGAACCGCTGCACAGGATTGCAAAAGCCTTGCTGCCCAAGTTGGGCGTTTCACAGCAGAACTTGCTCTACTATGCGAGTTTGGCCAATTTTTATACCGTTCACGACTTGCGAAACCTCAAGCCGGAGCAGACCTATCTCTACTTGTTGTGCTATGCCTGGCAACGCTACCGGCAGTTTACCGATAATCTGGTCGATGCGATGGCTTTCCACATGAAACAGTTGGAAGATGAAAGCAGTGCAGCCGCAAAACAATCGTTTGCTGTCGTTCAGGGACAACGCCGCCTGGAAACCCAGCGGGTTGGACGCCTGTTGCTGCTCTATGTAGATGAAACGGTAGCCGATGCCACACCATTCGGCAATGTGCGGCAGCGTGCATACAAGATCATGCCGAAAGACACGCTTCAGGACACGGGTCAGCGCATGAGTGTCAAACCAGCAAGCAAATTGGCCCTGCATTGGCAAGCGGTTGACGGCATGGCCGAACGTATTCGCCGCCATTTAAGACCGTTATACGTCGCGCTCGATTTCTCCAGCGTCACCCCTGACAGTCCCTGGCTTGCCGCGCTTGTTTGGGCCAAAGAAGTATTCGCCAAGCAGCAGCGCCTTTCGCAGAGACCACTGGATGAATGCCCGCCAACCACGTTGCCGAAGCGGCTGCGACAGTATCTATTAATCTTCGATGCAGACGGTAATCCGACCAGTTTACATGCCGACCGCTACGAATTTTGGTTATATCGTCAAATCAGGAAACGCCTGAAGTCTGGCGAAATTTACATTGACGATAGCTTGCAACATCGCCATTTCTCTGATGAGCTGGTATCCATGGAAGACAAGGCCGATATACTCGCACAGATGGACATCCCATTCTTGCGCAAGTCGATCAATATCCAGCTTGATGCACTTGCGGCCGAATTGCGAGAGCAATGGATAGCGTTCAATCGCGAACTAAAACAAGGTAAATTGACATACCTGGAATACGATAAAAATACTCAGAAACTGTCCTGGCGCAAGCCAAAGGCTGATAAACACAAGGCATCCGAGCGAACATTTTATGAAAAACTGCCATTTTGCGATGTTGCCGATGTATTCCGTTTCGTCAATAGCCAAACCCAGTTTTTGTCTGCGCTGAAGCCGTTGCAACCGCGATATGCGAAAAAGGTCGCCGACAGCGACAGCCTGATGGCGGTCATCATCGCTCAGGCAATGAATCACGGCAATCTGGTTATGGCTCGTACCAGCGATATTCCGTACCACGTTCTGGAGACAAGCTACCAGCAGTACCTTCGACAAGCCTCCCTTCAGGCCGCTAATGACCTCATCAGCAACGCTATCGCGGAACTTCCGATCTTCCCCTATTACTCGTTCGACTTGGAAACGCTGTACGCCGCTGTCGATGGTCAAAAATTAGGTGTTGAGCGGCCAACGGTAAAGGCCCGTCATTCGCGGAAATACTTTGGACGCGGCAAAGGCGTAGTAGCCTATACGCTGTTGTGCAACCACATACCGCTAAACGGTTATCTAATCGGCGCGCATGAATACGAAGCCCATCATGTTTTCGATATCTGGTATCGCAACACATCCGATATTGTGCCCACCGCGATCACGGGTGACATGCACAGCGTTAACAAGGCAAACTTTGCTATTTTGCATTGGTTCGGCTTGCGCTTTGAACCTCGATTTACCGACCTGAATGACCAATTGCAAGAACTTTATTGCGCCGATGATCTGGCGTTGTACGATGATTTTCTAATCAAACCGGTTAGCCAGATTGATATTGAAGCCATTGCTAAAGAAAAACCGAACTTCGATCAGATTGTCGCTACGCTTGGTCTGAAAGAAATGACGCAAGGTACGCTGATCCGCAAGTTATGCACTTATACCGCGCCGAATCCGACACGCCGCGCGATCTTTGACTTCGATAAACTAATACGCAGCATTTACACATTACGTTATCTGCGCGATCCGCAACTGGAGCGCAATGTTCATCGCTCACAAAACCGTATTGAATCCTATCACCAGCTACGCGGAGCCATCTCAAAAGTTGGCGGAAAGAAGGAATTGACCGGACGCACCGATATAGAAATCGAGATCAGTAACCAGTGTGCAAGGCTGATTGCCAATGCGATCAGCTACTACAACTCGGCGATATTATCGAAGCTATTGACTAAGTTCGAAGCGAATGGGAATGCTAAGGCATTAGCGTTAATTACACAAATGTCGCCTACGGCTTGGCGGCACATTTTGTTGAATGGGCACTACACATTCCAAAACGACGGCAAATTGATCGACTTGGATGCGCTGGTAGAAGGACTGAAATTAGGGTGACAAAATTTTCGGCGGTTCCGGCTTACAACCCC